>DATLTU010000053.1:0-7423 GCA_035533415.1 Candidatus Limnocylindrales bacterium | reverse complement strand
TTCCGGAAACGCTCCAAAAAGTGGCGTGTCAGCAGCGGAATGTCCTCGCGACGATCCCGCAACGCCGGCACATGGATCGGAATCACGCTTAGCCGGTAATATAGGTCCTCTCGAAACCGCCCCTCGGCGATCTCTTTTTCCAGGTCCCGGTTCGTGGCGGCAATCACGCGCACGTCCACGTCCGCTTCTTCCGTGCTTCCTATCGGCCGCACCTTTCCTTCTTGCAGGACGCGGTACAGCTTCACCTGCATCGTCGGGCTCATGTTTCCGATTTCATCCATGAAAAGCGTCCCGCCATCGGCGGCCTGGAACAGCCCTGCGCGGTTCTCATTCGCGCCCGTGAATGCGCCCTTCAGGTATCCAAAAAGTTCCGATTCGAGCAGCGTCTCCGGAAAAGCCCCGCAGTTGATGGTGATGAACGGCGCTTTCGAGCGTGCGCTGTTCTCATGGATGGCCCGCGCCACCAGTTCCTTGCCGGTTCCGCTTTCCCCGGTGATGAGCACGCGGCTCGATTGCGGCGCAACCGTCTGGATCAAGTCGAAAATCGCGCGCATCTTCGGACTCGTTCCGATGATGTGATCGAGTCCCGTCAGCCGGCGGATTTCGCGCCGCAGAATTCCCGCTTCCTTCTTCAATTTCAGGGTTTCGGCCACCTGCCTGATGGCGGGCTTCAGTTCATCCAGCAGCTTGTCGCCCTTGATGACGTACCGGTCCGCACCGAAATTCACCGCGTCGATCGCCGTGCCCAGCGTGGGGACCCCCGTAATTAAAATAAATACCGTCGCGGGCGACACTTCCTTCGAAAATTGCAGCAGTTCCACACCGGTCATGTCCGGCATGCGGATGTCGGAGATAACGATGTCATAAATCTGCGATTCTAGGCGGCGCTTCGCCGCCTCGCCGTTCGCGGCGATGTCCACGCGGTGGCCTTCCTTGCGAAAGGTGATTTCGAGTAGCTCGCAGATCGAGCGTTCGTCATCCACGACCAGCAACTGCGCCATTTCCCCTCACTTCCGCCCCGTTGGCGCCATCAGTGTCGCGCCCATCTCGTGCTGCTTTTCCCCGGGCATTCGCATCGCGCCACGGCGCGGCAGTTCAATCACAAACTCGGATCCCTTCGCCGGCTCCGATTCCACGCGGATGTGCCCCTCGTGCGCCCGCATGATCTGGTAGACAATCGCCAGTCCCAGCCCCGTTCCCTGAGGAAATCCCGACTGAAACGGCTCAAACAGTTTGCCTGCCTGGCGCGCGTCCAGCCCAACCCCCGTGTCGCGAATCCCGATGCGCACCCAATCGGCGTCCGCGTCCAGCCGCACGGTCAGCGTCCCGCTTTCCGGCATTGCTCGCAACGCGTTATTGCACAGGTTCCAGAACACCTGCTTGATGCGGTCGCGATCCACGCGCGCCCGCGCATTCGCCGTGCGGAATTGCCTCTCGATTCGATATTTCCCGGCGAAGCCCTGCTCTTTTTCGATCAGCGTGAGCGCCTCATCAATCAGCGCCGCCACGTCCGTTTCGGAAAACGAATACTGTTTGTCCCGCGAGTAATCGAGGAAGTCGGTGATGATCTGGTTCAGCCGTTCGGATTCCCGGCTGACGATCTGCACGAGGCGCTTGTCATCTTCATCCAAAGGCGCGAGCCGGCCCAGTTCCTTCAGTGCGCCGGTCATCGCCGTCAGCGGCTGCCGAATTTCATGCGCGATTCCCGCTGAGAGCCGCCCTACCGCGGCCAGCCGCTCTTTCGTTGCCACTTCATGCTCCAGTCGCTTCAATTCCGTCAAGTCCTGGAAGCTGAAAACGTATCCGCTGATCTGGTTCTGGCCCGAACGCAGCGGCGACACCGACACGCCCAAAAATTTGCGCTCGCCCGCCGGCGTCGTCAGGTCGGTTTCCTTCCTCGATGCCAGAAAGCCGGTTTCCGTGTCCGCATCCGTCAGCCAAAAACCCGGCAGCACTTCGCGAATCTGCTTGCCCTCGAACGCCAACGGAGAGATCCCCGTAATTTCGCCTCCCGCGCGATTCACCAGCAAAATTCGCCCCTCGAGATCCGTGGTGATCAACCCGCCGCGCATCGAATGAATGATGTCCTCGTTGAACGCCTGCAAATCCCGCAATTCCTCGCGCTTCTCTTCGAGCTCCACTCCCTTGCTGCGCAGCATGTGCGCCAACAGGCTCCCCAGGTACGCGACGGCAAAAAATGCCAGCAGATTGCTGAGCACCCAAAATTCCAGCGCTCGCGGCGTGGGCGTCGTCAGCGATGTCCGCGGGATCACGCCATATTGAACCAGCTCGACCATGGTGCCCAACAGCACGAACGCCCCGCCCGCCACTAAGAACGCGCCACGCCTCGTCAGCATCACGCTCGCCATCAGCACCACGAGCAAGTACAGCGAGATGAAATAGCTCTCGTGGCCACCGGTCGAGTACACCAGTCCCGTGACCATAATGAGATCGCCGATGATTTGCAGCGGAGCGTGCCATCGCGCCTGCGGGATCCACCGATGCAGTATGACGTAGCAAATCGCCAGCAAGTACCACAGAAGAATTACGGGGACGAAGTATTGCGCACTCAGCGGAAGCGGCGTGAGCTGGCGCACCGCCAGCACTACCAACAACAGAAATGTGATGACGAGAAAGCGTACTCGCCCGAGCCACCCTAGCCATTCACTGGTACTTTGTCTGAACGCCATTTCCCGGCCCGTTCCTAACCGCCCATTTTAACAGGTTGCTGAAAAAGCCCGGAACTTGGCAGGGCGGGGATTCAGAGTCTGTGTGCCAACTCGGGAATCTTTGTGGGTCGTGGCCTGCCTGCGCAGGCAGGCTTTAGCCGCCACATAGGCCGTGCAATTTCAGTGCGGCTTCAGCGTGTCCTGAGTCACGAAGGACCGCTGAGACGCCGATTTTGCAGTTCTCGCACACGCTCTTCATCCCCGCCGTAAATGGTGGTTTTCCTCAAGGGTTCTAACCCCTGAGGCCACAAAAGTTAGCTCTTCAACAAACCTGATCCGCCCTGCGGCGGGCTTTGCAGGCTGGCCCTGCACCGCACGATTCACAGCCTTATAAAGAAGCCCCCCCCGCACGGCAGTAGAGCTTGTGCGCGTTTCTACCCGCCATTGGCCAGCTTGCCGACCAACGAGAACAGTGGCAGATACATGGAGATCACAACGCCGCCCACTACGATGCCTAGAACCAGAATCATCGCCGGTTCCATCAACGTCAGCAAATCTTTCACCGCTGCGTCGACTTCGTCTTCATAAAAGTCGGCAATCTTCTGCAACATCGTGTCCATCGCACCGGTTTGTTCGCCGACCGCGATCATCTGCGTCACCATGCCTGGAAAAACGTTCGTTTCTTTCAGCGGGTCAACCAGCGAACGGCCCGCCTCTACGGCCTTCCTCGTTTTTTGGATGGCGCGCTCAACAATCGCGTTGCCGGACGTCCTCGCCGTGATATCCAGGCCCTCCAAAATGGGAACGCCGCTCGATATCAGCGTGCCGAGCGTTCGCGTGAACCTCGCCACCGCGATCTTGCGCAGCAGCATCCCCAAAATCGGCAGCTTCAGCAAGGTCGCATCAATCGTGATTCGTCCCCTCGGGGTTCCATACCAGAGCTTCACTGCAACGCCCGTGGCGATGAAGAAGACCAGAAACAGAAGCCCGAACCAGCTCCCGACCAGGTGACTTACCTCAATCACAATGCGCGTCGGCAGCGGCAGGGACGCGTTGAGCCCCGCGAATAGCGTCACGAAGATCGGCACCACCTTCCACAGCAGCAAAATGACCACACCCGCAGCGATGGTGAGCACCGAAACCGGGTAGATCATCGCCGATTTTACCGCCCGCTTCAGCTTCACGTTTTTCTCGATGTAAGTTGAAAGCCGCTGCAGAATTGTGTCCAGAATACCGCCAGTCTCGCCCGCTTCCACCATGTTGTGGTACAGAGGATCGAAGACTTTTTCGTATTGCTTCATCGAGGACGAAAGCGTCGCGCCCCCCTCCACCGAGCTGCGCACGCCAGTCAGCACTTTTTGGAATGTCTTGTTCTCCTGCTGATTGGCGAGGATTTCCAAGCACTGGACCAGCGGCAATCCCGCGTCGATCATCACCGAGAACTGCCGCGTGAAAACCGACAGGTCCTTGGCGTCGACTCCGCCACCAAAGGTCGGAAACGCAAATTCCTTGCCTTTCTCCGACACTTTACTGACGTTGATTTGCTCCCGTCGCAGCAGCGACTGCAGCTCCGCCTTGTTCGTCGCGGTCCGCTCTCCGGCGACTTTCGTCCCGCCCCGATTCACTCCTGTGTATGCAAACACTGGCATGTTGCTTACCTCCTATTTCCCTTTTTCCGTGTTCCGCACTTAGCGGCGCACGGGGGATTTCCCCGCCGCCACTGGCGATGTCACTCCACGGTTGATTAAATCCTGCAATTCGTCCGCGTGCGATGATCGCGATAGCGCCGTTTCCATACTGATGGCCTTCTGGAAATATGCGTTCGCGAGTGATTGGTTGAATGTCTGCATCCCCGTTTGTCCCGTACCCGTTTGCATGGCCGAATAGATCTGGTGAATTTTGTCTTCGCGAATCAGGTTACGGATCGCGGCGGTCGGAATCAGAATCTCCATGATCATCATGCGTCCCCGCCCGTCGATGCGCGGCAGCAGCGATTGGCAGAGAATCCCTTCCAGCACCATCGATAATTGCGCGCGCACCTGCGGCTGCTGGTGCGCCGGAAACACGTCCACGATGCGGTTGATGGTCGAAAGCGCCGAGTTCGTGTGCAGCGTCGCGAAGGTCAAGTGGCCCGTCTCGGCAATTCGCAGCGCCGATTCAATGGTCTCCAAATCGCGCATTTCGCCGATCAGCACCACGTCCGGATCTTCGCGCAGCGCCGCGCGCAGCGAATTGGCGAACGAATGCGTGTCCGAATGTACTTCGCGCTGGTTTACCAAGCACTTCTTATGATTGTGCAAGAACTCGATCGGGTCCTCGATCGTGATCATGTGCTCTTCGCGCTCGTTGTTAATCTTGTCCAGCATCGCCGCGAGCGTGGTCGATTTCCCCGAGCCGGTTGGCCCGGTCACCAGCACCAAGCCGCGCGGCTTGTCGCACAGCATCCTCACCACCGGCGGCAGTCCCAGCGCGTCAAAAGTCTTGATCTCCCACGGAATCGTCCTAAAAACGGCCGCCACGGCACCGCGCTGATGAAAAATGTTCCCGCGGAATCGCGCCAGGCTCTTCAAGCCGAACGAAAAGTCCAGCTCCAGATTCTCCTCCAGCCTGTGCTTCTGCGCGTCCGTCAGCACGCTGTAGGCCAGCGCCTTCGTGTCCGCTGCGGTCAGTGGCGGCATATCCAGCGGCTTCAAATGCCCGTTGACGCGCACCCGCGGCGCGCTATTGGTCGATAGGTGCAGGTCGCTTCCGCCCATTTCGATCATCTGCTTCAGCAATTCACTCAGCGAAATACTCGCCATCTTCCACCCCTTCGCTTACAGCACCGTCTCGCGGATCACTTCCTCGAGCGTCGTTTGTCCCGCCGCAATCTTGATTAAGCCGCTGCGGCGCAGCGTGATCATCCCTCCGTCCAGCGCCTTTTTCCGCAATTCCAGGGCCGAAGCGCCCACCAGAATCAACTCTTTTAATTCGTCGCCGATCTCCATCACTTCGTACAATCCCACGCGCCCCTTGTAGCCCGTGTTGTTGCACGTCCCGCACCCTCGTCCGTGGTACACGGTTGTCGTCTTCGACTCTTCCGGCGTGTAGCCGGCGTCGATGAGCGCCTGCGGCATCAGCGTCATCGGCTCCTTGCACTGCGAGCAGATTCGCCGCACCAATCTCTGCGCGCAGATCAGGTTCACCGACGTGGCCACCAGAAATGGCTCGATGCCCATGTTCATCAGCCGGCTGATCGTCGAAGGCGCGTCGTTCGTGTGCAACGTCGAAAGCACCAAGTGGCCCGTCAGTGCGGCTTTCACGGCGATTTCCGCCGTCTCGAAGTCGCGGATTTCGCCCACCAGGATGATGTTGGGATCCTGCCGCAGGAAGGCGCGCAGCGCGGACGCGAAGTTCAGCCCGATCTGTTCCTTCATCTGCACCTGGTTGATCCCCGGCAGTTGGAATTCCACCGGATCTTCCGCCGTCATGATGTTCGTTTCCGGCGTATTTAATGTCGCCACCGACGAATACAGCGTGTTCGTCTTGCCCGATCCGGTCGGCCCCGTCACCAGCACCATTCCGTATGGCCTCAAAATCGCTTTCGAGAATTTGTCGAGCGATTCCTGCTCGAACCCCAGCTTCGTCATGTCCAGCCGCAGGTTTTCCTTGTCCAATAGCCGCAGCACGATCTTTTCGCCGAATAGCGTCGGCACCGTCGAAACACGAAAATCCAGTTCCTTCTTTCTGCCGTCGCGAATGTACTTGATCATGATGCGGCCGTCTTGCGGCAGCCGCTTCTCGGAAATGTCCAACTTCGCCATGATCTTGATGCGGCTCGTGATCGCGTCCTTCAATTTCATCGGCGGCGCCATCACATTCTGCAAAATGCCGTCGATGCGAAACCGCACGCGATACTCTTTTTCGTAGGGCTCCACGTGGATGTCGCTCGCCCCGCGCTTCACCGCATCCGTCAGGATCAGGTTCACCAGCTTGATGATCGGCGCTTCTTCGGCGGCCCGTTCCAGGGACGCCAAATCCATGTCCGCTTCTTCCTGCGCCAGTTCCAGCGCTTCGTCGTCGCCGGCAAGGTCCTTCATCACCTTGTCCAGCTCTTCCACGCTTTCCGCCGCCCCGTAGAACTTTCCAATCGCCTCGGAAATTGCCGATTCCGATGCCACCACAGGCTCGACGTTGAACCCCGTCATGAACTTGATATCGTCCATGGCGAACACGTTCGTCGGATCCGTCATCGCAATGGTCAGCGTCGACCCCACACGGGACAGCGGCACGATCTGGTACCGCACCGCCGTTTCCTGCGGGATTAACTTGATGACCGAGGCGTCCACTTCGTAGAATTTCAGGTTAATGGACGGCACGCCGTACTGCCGCGACAGTACAGCTGTAATGTCTTCGTCGCTCACCAACCCCATTTTGACCAGGCAGGTCCCCAGCCGTCCGCCTTCCTTCTTTTGATAGGCGAGCGCCTGCTTCAGCTGATCCGAAGAGATCAGGCTGTCGCGAACCAGTATTTCGCCCAAACGCGACGACATTCGCACTACTCCTGTGCGCGGAACTGCCGCGGGAGTCCAAAGATTATCACGCCGTGAAGTGGGAACCTGCGTTCCCGTTCCGGGTCGTTGTGTAACAGCAACTGTACCCTCGTACAGGGTGCGTGACCCGTCTCAGTCCGCTCCTTGACTTGCCATTTTTTGCTCGTTATCTTGGCTGCGGATGTCCCAAGAAGCGATTAACGCCGCAGATTTTCAACGGAG
>DATLTU010000052.1:0-17328 GCA_035533415.1 Candidatus Limnocylindrales bacterium | reverse complement strand
GCAGAATCTTGGTTCGTTGGGCTTCCAGAGAATTCAAGAGATCTGACATGAGGTGCCTCCAATACTGAGTTACTACAGATACTCAGTATTGTGACAAAAACCACGCCCTCACGCAATCTTCCACCTCCAGGTCGCACACCCGCCTGAAGACACTGGCTTTCGCCCGCGTGCAATCTCTGGTACGATAGTGCGCATCATTCGAAGCATGCAATACGGGAGCAACGATGGCGCTTGTTTGTGAGATTTGCGGCAAGAAACCGAGTTACGGCAACACAGTGAGCCACGCGAATAATCTGCGGCGGCGCCGCTGGAATCCGAATCTGCGCCGCGTGAAAGCCGTCGTGGACGGCGCGCGAAAACACGTGCGCGCATGCACCGCCTGCATCCGCGCCGGCCGCGTCCGGAAGGCCGCCTGAAGCCGCTCGCCCATCACGTCACTCGAAGGAGCCTTTCCTTGTTAAAAAAATTGGCGTTTTTCGCGGCCCTGACGGCCTGCGTTTTCGCGGCCTCGTGCCGGAATCAACAAGCGCCCAGCGCGAATGTGTGGGCGGTGGTGAATGGCGCGCGGATCGACCGGAGCAACGTGGACAAATATTATCGCAGCCAGGTGCAGTCGCAAGGTACCACGCCCTCCCACGATGAGGCTCTTTCGCTCAAGCTCCGCATTCTCGATCAGCTCATCAACAATGAAGTCCTGTTCCAGCGCGCGAAAGCGCTGAACCTGGTCGCCACCGACGGGGAAGTGGAGAACAAGTTCACGCAATCGAAAAGCGCGTTCACCGAGGATGAGTTCCAGAAGAAACTGCAGGAAAACGGCCTGACCGTTGACGATCTGAAGAAGGAAATCCGGCGCGAACTCTCCATTCAGAAATTGCTCAATCGCGAAGTGGTATCGAAAATTACCATTACCGACGCCGACGTTGCCGATTTTTACGGCCAGAACAAGGCGCAATTCAGCGTGGCCGAACCGCAATACCACGTGGCGCAGATCGTGGTTACGCCCGGCCCCGATCCGCAGATTCATAATCGCAAGAACGACGACGCAACCACTCCCGAACAGGCCAAGAAGAAAATCGCCATGCTCGAGGCCAAGCTCGCGGCCGGCGCGGATTTCACGCAGCTCGCCATGGATTATTCCGAGGACTCCAACGGAGCCAATGGCGGCGATTTGGGATTTATTCCCCAGTCTTCCCTGAATCAAACCGATCCGGCGCTGAAGCGCGCCGTGCTCAGCCTTCAGCCGGGACAGGTTAGCAAGCCCATCGCGCTGAAGGATGGCTATCACATCATCAAGCTCATCGCGCGCGAACCCGCGGGACAGCGGCAGCTTTCCGATCCGCAGGTGCAGCAGTCCATCCGCACCACGCTGCAGAATCGGCGGGAACAATTGCTCCGTGCCGCGTACGTGGCCGTGGCCCGCGACCAGGCTCATGTGACGGATTATCTTGCCAAGGAAATTATCGAATCCTCGGGGAAGCTGCCCGCGGACGACAGCACATCCAATTAGAGCATTCTTCGCGGGAGATTTACGCCCGGTAATGCTGCTCAGGCAATGACAGCGAGGATGTCGCCGGCGTTGACGGTTTGCCCTTCGCTGGCCGCCAACCGTTCGACCTTGCCGGCCTTCGATGATTTGATCTCATTCTGCATCTTCATCGCTTCCACAACCAGCAAGCCTTGTCCCGCGTCCACGGCGTCACCAATCTTCACCAGCACACGCACAATTTTCCCCGGCATCGGCGCAAGGATTTGCTGCCGTCCTTCCGCGCCGGCAACTTCGCCCCGGCCACGCCGCCATTGGCGCGGGTCGGCGATCTCCACCGGGTACTCGCGGCCGGCAACGCTAACGCGCGGCCCTCCCGGGCCCGATGCAACACGCGCTTCAAACGCTTCGCCGCCGATCAGCACGGAATAAATTCCCGGCTGCACTTCCACCACATCCGCGGGCGCTTCGCGGCCGTCGAGACGGAGACACAACCGGCCTTGCCGGCGATCGACCTCGACTCTCCGCAAGCGATTCCCGATTTTCAGTTCGAGTTTCATTTGCTCCGCGGGACGCTCGCAAGTTGCTCGCGCCGCCCCTCGATTTTCCATCGGGAAGGCGAATCAGAGGAAATCGCATTCGCCGCTGCATTTTCCGCGGCGTGAGCGCCCATGTGCCACAGTGCGGCGGCGAGCGCAGCGGCGTCTTCGGCATGCGCATCACGCGCGGCACTTTGGGCGGCAGCGTCAGGCGGCGCCGCGTTCGGCCGGCGCAAAAGTTCGTCAAGCCATTTGGTATGAATCTCGCCGCGCGCAAATTCCGGCTCGTCAAGGATTCGACGAAACAAACTGACGTTCGTCTGGATGCCGCCCGCGTAATACTCCCCGAGCGCGCCTTTCATTCGCGCAATGGCTTCGGCGCGGTCGTTACCCCACGCAATCACTTTTCCAAGCATGGGATCGTAATCCGGCGGCACGGTCCATCCGGAATAGACGCCATCATCCAGCCGGATTCCGGGCCCGGAGGGCACGCTCCGGGCGAGAATTTTCCCCGGCGAGGGAAAGAAATTATTGTCCGGATCTTCCGCGTAAATGCGGCACTCGATGGCGTGGCCGCGCCATTCGATATTCTCCTGCGCAAAGGGCAGCGGCTCTCGGGCCGCGACGCGAATTTGCAGTTTCACCAAGTCACGCGAAGTCACCATTTCCGTGACCGGATGCTCCACCTGGAGCCGCGTGTTCATTTCGAGAAAATAGAATTTCCGGTTCGCATCCACGAGGAATTCGAGCGTGCCCGCATTTGTGTAGCCGCCCGCGCGCGCCAGCTTCACCGCCGCCTCGCCCATCGCGTGCCGCAGTTCGGGCGTCATGATGGGAGAAGGCGCCTCCTCGATCACTTTCTGATAGCGGCGCTGCACGGAGCATTCGCGTTCGCCGAAATGAATGATGTGGCCGTGAGCATCGCCGAGGATTTGAATTTCCACATGGCGCGGACGAACCAGGAATTTTTCGAGATACATTCGCCCGTCGCCGAACGCATTGGCTGCTTCTGACGACGCGTCGCGCCAGGCCGCCGCCAGTTCGCTCTCACGCTCGACCAGACGCATGCCTTTTCCCCCGCCGCCCGCGACGGCCTTGAGCACGACAGGGAACCCAATCTGCCGAGCCGTTTCGGCCGCATCTTCCACCCGCTCGATGGGTTCGAGCGCGCCCGGAACCATCGGCACGCCAGCCGCGCGCGCGAGCTGCCGTGCAGCCGTTTTCGAGCCCAGGCGCTCCATCGCTTCGGCCGAGGGCCCGATAAAAGTGATGCCAGCGGCGGCGCAGGCTCGCGCGAGATTCGGATTCTCAGCGAGAAATCCATAGCCGGGATGCAACGCGTCGCAGCTGGCCGTGCGCGCTACGCCGAGGATTTTGTCGATGACCAGATAGCTTTCCCGTGAAGGCGCGGGGCCAATCGGATACGCCTCGTCCGCCATCCGCACATGCTGCGACGCGCGATCCGCCTCGCTAAAAACAACTACAGCGGGGACGCTCATCTCGCGGCAAGCGCGCAGGATGCGCACCGCGATCTCGCCGCGATTCGCGATCAGAATCTTTTTGAACATTCGAAAAATACCGCGACGAATTCTAACAGGCTACAGTGGGATGTTGCCGTGCTTTTTGCGGGGGTTCGTGTCGCGCTTGTTTTCGAGCGAGCGCAGCGCGGTGATGAGTTTCCGGCGTGTTTCCGCGGGCGTGATGATGGCGTCAACGTAACCGCGCTCGGCCGCGACGTAAGGATTCGCAAAGCGCTCGCGGAACTCCGCGATTTTCTCCCGGCGCAACGCGGCGCGCTCCGATTCGGGCGTGCGCTCGATTTCGCGCCGATAGACGATATTCACCGCGCCCTCAGGCCCCATCACGGCGATCTCCGCCGTGGGCCACGCGAAATTAAAATCCGTGCGAATATGCTTTGACGACATCACGCAATATGCTCCGCCGTAGGCCTTGCGCGTGATCACCGTTATTTTCGGCACGGTGGCTTCGGCGAACGCAAACAGCAGCTTCGCGCCATGCCGGATGATCCCACCGAATTCCTGCTGCGTGCCGGGCAGGAAGCCGGGAACATCCTCAAACGTGATCAGCGGGATATTGAATGCGTCGCAGAAACGGACGAATCGCGCGCCCTTCACCGACGCGTTGATATCCAGCACGCCCGCGAGAAACGCCGGCTGGTTCGCAATGATTCCAACAGGCCGGCCGTCGAGCCGCGCGAAGCCCACCACCAGATTCTTCGCGTAGTGCTCGTGCACCTCGAAAAAATATCTATCGTCGACGATCGCGTGAATCACGTCCTTGATGTCGTAGGGCACCATCGCATCTTCCGGAACGATGGAATTGAGCGACACGTCAGCGCGGTCCGCCGGGTCATTCGTTGCGCGGCGCGGCGGATCGTCGAGGTTGTTCGACGGCAGAAAGCTCAGCAGTTCGCGAATCATCGCGAGGCATTCCGCATCATCGCGCGCGATGAAATGAGCCACGCCGCTCTTGGCGTTGTGCGTCATGGCGCCGCCCAGCTCGTGCTTCGTCACTTCCTCGTGCGTCACGGTTTTAATCACGTCCGGGCCGGTCACGAACATGTACGACGTCTTCTCGGTCATGAAAATAAAATCCGTGATCGCCGGCGAATACACGGCTCCGCCCGCGCACGGTCCCATCACCGCGCTGATTTGCGGCACCACGCCGCTCGCCAGAGTGTTCAGCAGGAAAATATCCGCGTAGCCGGCGAGGGACATCACGCCTTCCTGGATGCGCGCGCCGCCGGAATCATTCAGGCCAATCACGGGCGCTCCCGTGCTCATCGCCAGCTTCATGATTTTTGTGATTTTTCCGGCGTTCGCTTCCGAGAGCGAGCCGCCAAACACCGTGAAGTCCTGCGCAAACACATAGGCCAGCCGCCCATCGATGCGGCCAAAACCGGCCACGAATCCGTCGCCCGAAGGCCGCTGCTCCGCCATTCCGAAATCCGTGCAATGGTGCTTGACGAATTTATCCAGCTCTTCAAACGTGCCTTCGTCAAGGAGCAGTTCGATTCGTTCCCGCGCGCTGAGTTTCCCTTCCTTATGCTGCCGCTCGCGCCGCTCCGCACCTCCGCCTGCCTCCGCTTCGGCGTTGCGTCTCGCAAGTTCCGCGAGAGGATCGTGCGAATGTTTTTTCGTGGTCATCGCTGGATGGTTAGCGTGCCACAGCCGGGCGAGCGCGGCAAGCGCGCGTCAGGAATTAGTTCTGCCGCCGAGGAAACGGACGAACAAGCCAGTTGTCACGCGGGTGGCCCCAAGCAACGCTAACGTTCCGAGAGCAACATCAGCCGTTCCCGCCAGGGCCCACTGCGGAAGGGAATGAATTGCCGTAACGCGCAGCGTAATCGCAATCAGCAAAACCACTGTGCTGACGAGCAGGACGAGGCTGATCAACGTGGCGAACAATATCTTGACGGCGGCACTGCTGCTGGAAAACGCCCGGTGATCGATTGAAGTGTTTACGCTTTCAGGCATCTGCGCCCCGGTGCATGCGAACGGCTCAGTTTAGCTCAGGCCGGACCAGTCGTCGGCGATCAGGATTGAGTTGCTGGGATTCGCTGGATCGTATTTTACGCCAACCGGTTGTCCCGCGACCACGCGGTCGAGGCACGTTTGTTCTTCCAGGCCGCTGATGTCTTGCGCCGCTTCGTATGTGACTCCGGAAATCGAATACGTGTAGAGAAGCATGCGGTGGCTCGCGGGTTTTCCTTTTGTGCTGCCGCCCCGCTTGCCGAATATCCCCGCGCTTCCGGCGCTTTCCTGCTCGGCGGGCCTGTCTACAATTTCGAGGACTTGCCCATCGACGATGCGGCCGACACGATTGAGGTACCCGCGGCGCTCGCGTTCGGCGTCAACGGAATCCTTCGCGCGGCCCAAGCGCCACGCAGCCGCAAGCGCCGCAATCACCATCACGGCAACCAGTAAAAAAATGATTTCGTGCCAGTGCGCTGCCGCGTGTCTCAATTTCCGCCCTTGCGCTGTCCCTTGCTTTTTCCGCTTTCACGCTTCCAGGCTGCGCCAGTTCCGTGATATTGGTTGGTCCAGCGTGGAGTCGTGCCGCAAAATTATCTCGCCGCGGCGACGGGATTGCGCAGCGTGCCCACAGCGGACACGCTCACTTCGACAACATCGCCTGCGGCCAGTGGCCCCACACCCGCGGGCGTCCCCGTGGGAATCAAGTCGCCGGGTAGCAGCGTCATCACCTGCGAGATCCATCGAATTATAACATCGACCGGAAAAATCATTTCCGCCACGCGGCCAGACTGGCGCTTCTTTCCATTCACGAAGGTTTCCACCGCCGCGTGGCCGGGATCGAACTCTGTCTCGATGACGGGTCCGAACGGACAGAACGTGTCGAAGCTCTTTGCGCGCGTGAACTGGACATCTTTCTGCTGAAGGTCGCGCGCCGTCACGTCGTTGACGCACGTATAGCCGAGAATGTAAGGACGCACGTCGTCGCTATTTCGCAGCCGCGCGCACGTCCTCCCGATGATGATGCCGAGCTCGCCTTCATAATCGACGCGCTCGGATTGCAGCGTGAGCACAATCGGTTCCCCAGGCGCCAGGATCGCCGACGGCGGCTTCAAAAAAATCAGCGGTTCCGCGGGCACGTCATTCCCCAGTTCGGCGGAGTGCTCTCTGTAATTTCGGCCCACGCAGATGATCTTGCTCGGTTCCGACGGCGCCAGCAGCTTCACATCAGCCAGCGGCCACGTGGCGCCGGTTTTTTCCTTCTCCTCGAATGGCTCGCGGATTTCGATTACCTGCTCGCGCTCTACGATGCCGTAATGCGCCGTAGGATGGGTTGGCTTTTGCGAACCCGAACGAGGGGTCGGGAGTTGGAAACGGCAGAGCTTCATTGATGGTGATGGGAAAGATGAATCCGCCGGCGCGCGGGGACAATAAGACCATGCATCGCCGCGAGAACCATCCAGGCGACCCAGGAAAGCACGGCGGCAACGCCATAGAAAATCATTCCGAGCACGAACACTTCGAACGGCGTCCGCCCGAGAGCCGTGAATAAACTCGAGAAGTACATGCCCGCGAAATCGTATCCAATGGCGAACACGGACCAGCCAATCAGCGCGGACGCGAACATGCGCCGGGGAATAACCAGAAACCGGCAAACCGGAATCAACATCACCAGGCCGAAGATCAGCCGGCAAATATCGTTGCGCAACCATGCGAACCGCTCGAGTGCGGTCACGCCGTTGGCTACGGCGAGCGAAGCAAGCATCACCAATACGAGCAGGCCGCCCGTAATCAGGCCTGTCCGCGCGGTTGACGCGGTGCAAAGCGCAAGCCGACGTGACCTCGGGGCCTCGGGCGAGTCCATCATCTCTCCTACTGGTTCTTTGCGGGAACCGTGACGTCCACTTGTGCGCTGGGGGCGCTCTCGTTCCCGTAGTGGTCGACAGCTGTTACACGATAGAAATACCGTTTCCCAGACACTGCCGAAATATCACGAAACGCCGGCGTAAGCAATAGGCTGCTGTTCAACCTGCCCCACCTGTGCGCCGGGCCAGCTTCCGCGTCATGGCGATAGACGTTATACCCCGCCACGTCGGTTTCACCGCTGATTGCCCAGGAGAGATCCACACGCGTGAGAGCCGATGCGTTCGCCGGCGCGATCGCCGCCACCAGTCCGGTTGGCGCTGCCGGAGGAAATGTGTCCCGCGGCATCACTTCCAGCGGCACGGAATCCTCGGATTCAACAGAACCCGATTTGTATTGCGCCACGGTGCGCACCGAGTATTCGTAGGCCTGGCCGAACGTGAATTTCGCATCGCTATAGGCGGGCGCATCGGATTCGCCCAGCAATACAAATGCAGCGGCAGCGGTTTCCGCGCCCGCGCGCGAAGACTTTTGCGCGTCGGTGACGGGAGTGCCCATCGCTCGGTAAATCCGGTAGTGCAGCACCGGGGCTTGCAGCATCCCTGCTACCGGAATCGCTGGGGCTGTCCAGGAAAGCTCGATCGCGGATTGCGTGACTTGCGCCCTCAAATCTGAAATCGGCTGTGGCGCTGGAAATACTCGGAGGGCAACAAGATTCGAATCGGCGGAGTCGTGCTTCGACAGGCGCGTGCGCGCCATGTACACAGCTTCATCGCCCGCATGGGCGGAGAGTTCAGCCTGCGTGAGAGGGTCTGGAAAACGGATTCGATCGCCTTCGCGGTACGGAGCCTCCATTTGCGAAGGCACAGTCACGATCAATCGTTTCGGCGCTGCCAGTGGCGCACGGTTTGCGGGCGCTTCGGCCGCGGAAACATATTCCCGGTAGATTTCCAGTTGCGGAGATTGTGGCAGCGTCCGGCCAGTCCGGGTTTTCTTCGGCAGGGTAAACGTGAGAATCACGCTATCGCCCGCTTGCCGCGCGGCGAGATCCGTGATCGCTTCGGGCGCTGTGGGCTGGCGCGTCACCGGCTGTCCCGGCGCCGCGCATCCCGCCGCGAACAGCGCGAGGATGGCCATCGAACCGGAACAAACGCAGATACGCGGGATGGAAACTTTCCGCGCGGGTCTGCCGTCGGGCTCTGCCGAGTTTTGAAGTTCCATTTCGGCTTCCGCGCGCTTTACAGGATGTAGCGGCTGAGGTCCTGATCCTTGACAACCTCGGCGAGTTGCTTTTGCACGTACGCCGCGTCGATCTTCACGCTGCGCTTCTTCATGTCCGGCGCGTCGAAGGAAATTTCCTCGAGCACCTTTTCCAGAATCGTGTGCAGCCGCCGCGCGCCGATGTTTTCCGTCTGTTCATTCACCAGCGCCGCGAACCGCGCGATGGCCGCGACGCTATCGTCGCTGAAGCTCATTTTCAGGCCTTCGGTATCCAGCAGCGCGATGTATTGCTTGATCAGCGCGTTTTTCGGCTCGGTGAGGATGCGCACAAAATCGGCTTCCGAGAGCGACGACAGCTCCACGCGAATCGGAAAACGGCCCTGCAATTCAGGAATCAAATCCGAGGGCTTCGTGGTGTGGAATGCGCCCGCGGCGATGAACAGGATATGGTCCGTGCGCACCAATCCGTAGCGCGTGTTCACCGTCGTGCCTTCGACGATCGGCAGAATGTCGCGCTGCACGCCTTCGCGCGAGACGTCCGGCCCATGGCCCGATTCGCGCCCCGCGATTTTGTCCACCTCGTCGATGAAAAGAATCCCCATCTGCTCCACGCGATCCACGGCGATGCGCGTCACCTGCTCCATGTCCAGCAGCTTGCTTTCCTCTTCCTGGATCAGGTAATCGTAGGCTTCCGCCACGGTCATTTTCCGCTTCTTTTTCTGCTGGCCGAACATTCCCGAGAGCATGTCCTTGACGTTGATATCCATTTCCTCGACGCCCTGGCTGGAAACAATTTCAAACGCCGGCATCATGCGTTCGCGGACTTCGACCTCGACCATGCGCTGGTCAAGTTTTCCTTCGCGCAATTGCGCGCGCAGTTTTTCGCGCGTGCGCTGCGCTATTTCCTTGCGCTGCGCGTCGGAGGCGGGATTTGTGCCTTCGATGGTTGGCGGCGAAGAGGGCAGCAGCAAGTCGAGCAAACGTTCTTCCGCGGCCTGCTCGGCGCGCTCGGCGACTTCGTCCAGCTTTTCCTCGCGCACCATGTCGATGGCGACTTCCACCAGATCGCGCACCATCGATTCCACGTCGCGCCCCACGTAACCGACTTCCGTGTATTTCGACGCCTCAACCTTGGTGAACGGGCAGCCGGCCAGCCGCGCCAGCCGCCGCGCAATTTCTGTTTTGCCAACTCCGGTTGGGCCAATCATCAAAATGTTTTTCGGCAGAACGTCTTCCGCCATTTCCGGCGGCAATTTTTGCCGCCGCACGCGATTCCGCAGCGCCACGGCCACGGCGCGTTTTGCGGGCGTCTGCCCGATAATATATTTGTCGAGCTCGATGACGATTTCGCGCGGCGTCAGCTCGTCAAACGAGGGCATGGGCTCCGGCTCAGCTGCCGGAGATTCCCCGTTGAGATAAATCACCATGTTCTTGTCATCCTTGCCCTTGTCGTTCACTCGCCCTCGCTCGCCGGTTCATCAAAGCTCTTCGATGGAGAAATTCCCATTCGTATAGATGCAGATTTCGCTGGCGATGTGCATCGCTTCCTGGGCAATCTCTTTTGCGTTCATTTTCGTGTGTGTCGCCAGCGCGCGCGCCGCCGATAATGCGTACGGCCCGCCCGAGCCAATCGCGCAAATGCCGTCGTCCGGCTCGATCACGTCGCCATTGCCCGAAAGCAGAAACGTCGTCTTCGCGTCGGCGACAATCAGCAATGCCTCAAGATGCCGCAGCGCCCGGTCCGTCCGCCATTCCTTCGACAGCTCGACCGCGGCGCGCGCCAGGTTGCCGTGATATTCCTGCAGTTTGTTTTCGAAGCGCGTGAACAGCGAAAGCGCGTCCGCCGTGCTTCCCGCAAAGCCGGCAAGAATTTTGTCGCTGAAGAGGCGGCGAATTTTTTTCGCGTTGTGCTTCACCACGCCTTCCCCCAGCGTCACCTGCCCGTCGCCCGCCAGCACCACGTGTCCATCCTTGCGCACGCACAATACCGTGGTGCTCCGTATCCGTTGTTTCCTCTGCTCCATTGCCATCCGGTGATTATACCCCGGCCATCGCTTTGCAACCAAAAACCGCTGTGAGTGGAAGAGTCCTGTCAAATCGTGTACCTCTGGCGCGGTCGAAATGCTTGAGCCAGAAACGAAGCGGGAGATGGATTTGTATTTTGGGGTCTGCCGCCCGGCAGAGGGGAGAGGAGCCGGCGCGGCGCAAAAAGCGGCGGCGCAACCGAATCCCGTCCGCTACAATGGTCTGTCACGCTGAAGTTCCGCGCGAGGCGCATGTCCAAAAACGGAAAACAATTCCCGGGCATCAATGTTGTCGTATTCGATTTGGACGGCACGCTCATCGACTCCAAGCTCGATCTCGCGCTTTCGATGAACGCGACGCTCCATTATCTTGGCCGCGCGCCAATGGATCACGATCAAATCTTCAGCTACGTCGGCAATGGCGTTCCCGTGCTGATTCAGCGCGCTCTCGGTAACTCCGTTTCCGAGGGGAAGATCGAAAAGGGGATTGTTCACTTCCTCGACTACTATCGCGCGCACATGCTCGACAACACAGTCCCGTATCCCGGTGTTCGCGAAGCCCTCGACGCTCTCGCTGGCCGCTCCTTGGCCGTGCTGACCAACAAGCCCGTGAAATTCAGCCAGGCAATTCTCGACGGATTAAAAATGAATAATTATTTTCGCTATGTCTATGGCGGGAACAGCTTCGAGAGAAAAAAACCCGATCCGATGGGCTTGAACATCCTCCTGCGCGATTTCGGCGCCGCGCCGCGCGAAGCCATGATGGTCGGCGACTCGGACGTCGATATCCACACGGCGCGAAATGCCGGCGCCTGGGCATGCGGCGTCACCTACGGCCTGGGCAGCGCCAAGCTCCCGGAGTGCTCTCCCGATCTTTTGCTCGATAGCCTCGCGGAACTCCCCGGCTGCATTCCCAAATGAGCGGCTGCGATTCACGATCGATTCGGCGATGGATTCCGCCGCCGAATTATCTTCTTGCCGCTCTGCTGGTTATTGGCGCACTCGGTTTTTCCAGCGGCCACGCCAATTCGCGCGGTGCTTCGCCGCAGACTGGCCCATTTCGAATCGGCGAACTTTTGACCTATCGCGTTGACTGGCAGAAATACTCAGGAGCCGCAGAGGCAGAGCTGGCAGTTGTAAACCGTGAAAATTTCTATGGCCGGCCATCGTGGCATTTTCGCGCGACGCTCCGCACCCTTGAACCCGCTCGCGCAATTTATCCGTTGGATGGTCAGGTCGATTCCTACGCCAGTTTCGATGGACTCTCAACGATTCGATACCAGCAGCGCCTCCGCGAATTCGGCAAGCCGTACGAATCCGATCTGGAATTTATTTCTCCCGGATACGCGCCGTTTGGCGGCTGGACGCGCGTCATTGTTCCGCCCGGCACGCGCGATCCGCTCAGCGCGATCTATTCGCTTCGCCAGGTTGATTGGCGGCGCGTTGCGGAAGTTCGCATTCCGGTTTATGACGGCGATGATTTGTACGACATGATTGCCGAGCGCGAAGGATCGCAGGAAATTCGCCTCGCCGCTGGCGAAGTTCCCGCCATGCCAATCGCCATTCGTTTGCTTGAGAGTGGCCGCGAGGTCGCGGACGAGCATTTCCAGATTTGGTTCGCGCGCGATGCCGCGCAAACGCCCGTTGCTTTTGAAGCTCAGTTGTCCGTGGGCACGGTAAGAGCGGAACTAACTTCAAATTTGGACGCGCCGAACACATCCCCGCACGAAACGCCGCTCAATCCTCCGGCACGTTCCAGTCGTCCGGCGGAAAACTGATCTGCCAGAATTTCGGCGACGCCTTCTCGAATTCGATTCCCACCTGGGCCTTGCCGCCCTGCATCGTCGTTCCCACATAAACGATTCGGCACTGCTGCGCTTCTTGTGTTCGTTTGTGAGTCAGTGTGATTCTCTGGTCCGCTTTCACGTCGGATCGCAGATGAATCAACGCGCCATGCGCATTCACCACCAGCGTCTTCGTCTCTTCCTCGAAGGCCTTCCCGTCGGGATTTTTTCCTCGAACGCTCACGGTCACCGATAGCATCACGCGCAGGCTGCGCCGCCGGCCCTTATCGAGGGCCAAATCACCGGCGTTGGGAGGAGTAGCCATACATCCACCTTAGCGTCGCCGCCACGGGACCGCAAACGCGTCTCCCGCAGGCACGGCGAGTCAGTTAACAGCAAAGAGGTGCATGGAATTCGTGAAGGTAAACCGCAAGCCCGATCTATTCAATCGATTTCCCGCAGCAAATGTCTTCGATCAGCCCGCAGACAATATGGCCGATGGTGATGTGCGCTTCCTGGATGCGCTGCGCGTTTCGCGACGGCACGTTGATCAGCAAATCCGTCTTGCCTGCCAACTCTCCGCCGGTTTCGCCCGTCATCCCCGCGATAAACGCGCGCTTCGCCCGTCCGGCCTCCGCTCCGCGAAGCACGTTGCGGCTGTCTCCGCTCGTCGAGAGCGCCACCACCACGTCCCCGGCGTTTGCGAGCGATTCGATCTGGCGCGCGAATATATTCTCGAACCCTAGATCGTTTCCCGCCGCGGTCAAGATCGACACATTCGTCGTCAGGGAGATCGCCGCCAGCCCCGCGCGGTTTTTCTGCAGGCGAACCACCAGCTCCGCGGCCAAATGCTGCGCGTCCGCCGCGCTTCCGCCATTGCCGAAAAAAATAATCTTGCGGCCTTCTTTC
Organism: Candidatus Limnocylindrales bacterium; assembly: GCA_035533415.1. Lineage (GTDB taxonomy): Bacteria > Acidobacteriota > Terriglobia > Acidiferrales > UBA7541 > DAHUXN01. Next base: position 4,011 of record DATLTU010000052.1, on the reverse strand, counting down.
AGAGCCGCTGCGCTGATTTCAGCCAGCCGCGCAATCCGGCCCAGCAGTTCCTCGGAGAAGTTCTGCTTGACGTTCGCACTTTCGCGAAGTTCGTCTCGAATTCGCTGGATGGAATTCTGCATAATCAAAAATCGCCGCGCCGCGCTTCTCCAGACTCCGAAAAACGCGAAACTACCGCCAGATCAGGTCCGGCTCCGCGTTCTTGCTGTTAAAGAGACTCGCACAACAGGCATCGAGCCGCAAATCCAATGTGAGAACTTTTTTCGCGCGTTCCCAAAGCCTCACAATATGCATTCCCCGCCGGTGCCCGGATTGCACTTTTCATTCCGCGTGCCGTGCGCTATCTTCGCCCATTCATGGCCAATTTATGATCGACATCCATTGCCACATCCTCCCGGGCCTCGATGATGGCTCGGATTCCCTGGAAACTTCCCTCACCATGGCGGAGGTGGCCATCGAAGAGGGAGTCACACGCGTCATCGCCACTCCGCATGCCAGCAGTCATTTCCCGTTTGTACCAGAGTTGGTGCGCGCGCGCCGCGATGAAATTCAGTCGCGCCTCGGCGAACGCCTTGCCATTGCCACCGGTTGCGACTTCCACTTGAGCTACGAGAATCTCGAAGCGCTGCGCGCGGAGCCATCGCGATTCACCCTCAATCAGAAAAACTATCTGCTCGTGGAATTCGCGGATTTCTCGATCCCCGCGTCCATGGATCAGACGCTTCATGAGCTGCAGCTCATGGGCCTTTATCCCATTATCACGCATCCCGAGCGCAATCCCTTGATTCGCTCCCAATGGGAGCGCCTGTGGGGCTGGCTGCGTCAGGGCTGCTTTGTTCAGGTGACCGCGCAATCCATCACCGGCGGTTTCGGCCGCCGGGCGCAAGACGCGGCGGACACTTTGCTCGACGCGGGCGCGATCCATTTCATTGCCAGCGACGCCCACAATCTGACGACTCGGCCTTTGCGGCTCAAGCCGGCGTATGACGTCGTCGTAAAACGCAGCGGCGAAAAGCTCGCGCAAGCGCTGTTCGAGGAAAATCCGTGCGCCGCATTCGAGGGGCGCACGCTGCCTTATCTTCCCGCGCCTCCCGAAGCGAAAGCTTCGCGCGATCTCCAGGAAAGTCGCGGCTCGCGCAAGCGTTTCTGGTTTTTCTGAACCATTGTTCCGCACGCGCGCGTTTATGAAATCATTTTACGAAAATAGTTCCAGCACTTCTTCGTAACGCTTGAACGGCGGGATCAAATACGCGCCAGGCATTTCCGTGCGTGCCCAGTCGAGCATCCGCCGCGCGAGCGTGAAGCCGCGGTCGCGCGCGGCCGCGCCCGCGCTTTCCAATTCCTTCAGCGTTGACGCTGGAATTACAATTCCCGGCACTTCGTTATTCAAACGCAGAGCCTGCTTGTAACTAGTCAGCGGCCAAAGTCCCACCAGCACCGGCACGGGCGATTTGCCGCCGATTTTTTTCAGGAACGCGTGCCAATGCTCGGGATCGAAAATCGGCTGGGTCATCGCGAAATGCGCGCCGGCCTCGACTTTTGCGAAAAAGCGCTCGATTTCGTTTTCGAGATCGTCCGCGACGGGATTCACCGCGACGCCGATGGTAAAATTCGTCGCGCCGCCGAGATTTTTTCCCGCCCAGTCGGTTCCTTGATTCAGCCGCGCCAGCACTTTCACCAGGCCGACGGAATCGACTTCGTAAACGCCGCTCGTTTCCGGATGATCCCCGAGCGACGGCGGATCGCCGGTGATCGCCAGCACGTTGCGCACGCCGCCGACGGACCATGCGCCGAGCAGCATCGCTTGCAGGCCGATGATGTTCGCGTCGCGCGCGGTCAAATGCGGAATCGTTTCGACGCCATGCGCTTCGAGCGCGCCCGCCATCACCAGCGCGTCCATCCCCACGCGCGCCAGCGTGCCGCTATTGATGTCGATCGCGTCCACGTTCCCCGAAGCCATCACGCGCTTCACCTGCTCGAGCACGCGGTCGATGCTCGTGCCTTTCGGCGGATCGATTTCCACCGACACCACGAATTTACCGGACTGAATTTTTCGCCAGAGATGGCTATCCGGCTCTCGCGTCGCGAGGTGGCGTGTTTTTTCCCGTGGCTCGAGCGTTTCTTCGACCGCGCCGCCGGCGGGCGAAACGCGCGCGGCACTCGATGGCCGGAAATTCTTCACCGCTTCGACCATGGCGCGCACGTGCTCGGGCGTGCTCCCGCAGCAGCCTCCCAAAATTCGCGCGCCGAGCGCGGCGCCTTCGCGCGCGAACTGCGCAAAATATTCGGGAGAAGATTTCGGATAGACGATGCGGTCGCCGACGCGCTTCGGGAATCCGGCGTTGGGCATTCCGCTGACGCAGAGTCCTGAATCCTTCGTCAAGTTCGCCAGCTCGCGAAGAATCGGAAGCAAAAGTTGCGGGCCAATGGTGCAATTCGCGCCGATGGCTTGCACGTTTTTTGTTTTCGTCTTGACTACCGCGTCCTCGGGGCGCGTGCCGTCGACCGTGCTTCCTTCCTCGGAATAGGTGAGCTGCGCGACGATGGGCAATTGGGAAAACGAGCGGATGGCGTCAATCGCGGCGAGGATTTCCTCGAGCTCGCTGAACGTCTCCAAAATAAACAAATCCACGCCGCGTTCTTCCAGCGCCGCGGCCTGCTCGCGGAAAATTTCACGAATCTCATCGGGCGGAAGCTGCTTCGCCTGGCGCAAAGTTCCCAGCGGGCCAATCGAGCCGGCGATCAGCACTTCGTGACGCGCCGCCTCGCGCGCTTCGCGTGCAATTTTCACGCCACGATGATTGAATTCGCCAACGCGGTCGCCGAGCCCGAGCGCCGCGAGTTTGTGCCGGTTCGCTCCGAACGTATTCGTCTCGATAATTTGCGCGCCGGCTTCCAGGTACGCCTGGTGTACGCGGAAAACGGCCTCGGGCTGCGTCGCATTCAGTTCGTCGAGGCAGCGCTGCGGCCCCAAAATCTCGTAGAGCATCGAGCCCATCGCGCCATCGGCGATGAGCACCGCATCGCGCAGCCGCTCATTGAATTCCGTGATCTTCATTTCGCGCCCTTGCTGGTGTTAGGTGCGTTGCTTTCGTGAAAAAGGAAGCTGGCAGTATAGCATTGGCGCGGGTTGCCGCGATTGGCCCGGGCCAGCGCGGGACTGCGAGAATCGGAAAGCGGCACGAAATTGACTGATGTTTGGTGTCCGGATTAGAAATCTTAAAAATTGAGCGATTTAGGCGCAGGGGGGCCGAAAACCGCCCGGTGGACAGGACTAAACGGAGAGCGGATTCCACTGTTGTATTGCCTGAGCTTCAGAGTTCCTTACCTTTTGCGGGTTGGCCGCGCAAAAGGAAAGCCTTCGGGTATTTTCCGTGGCCGCAGATTTTGAATGAGCCAAAATCCTTGTACCAAGGGCCTTCTGGCGTGTCGGGTTCGGATTCGCGCCACAATTTCAATTGGTATAAGTCGTCGGCCGTGATCTTGCGCTCGCGAAGGCGTTCAAACAAATGGTCGCGCAAGGCAGTGGGCAAATCGGTCCACTGAATCTTTGGCATCTATTTGCCGAACGTCATGCGGGCCAGTTCGGCCTTGATGCGTTTACGTTCGGCAGGATTCGACGACGCGCTCAACTGATCCGCAAGCGCGAAGAATTTGATTTTCTCGGTTTCTTGCGATTCGATTCCGCTTTCGATCAGTTCAACCAACACGCGGTTTGTGCTGGTGTGTTGATTCTTCGCGAGTGTTCGCACGCGGCGAGCAAGGCGGGAAGGAAGCGAGATGCTTTGGCGCGCGGGTTTTTCGGTAGTAGTCATGGAGCAAGTGTACACCAGAATGCACCATTTTGCACCAGTGACGAGTGGTTAGTCAGTGATTACGTAAGGTGCCTTGCGGCTGACGGCGAACCCGCTGATTTGGATCGAGTTTCGGGATTGAGGGGAATCAACTAAAGTTGTAACCGGTTTTGGGTGATGAAAAAGATTGGCAGGAGGGGCTTATCGCGCCGTTCAG
>DATLTU010000051.1:0-13732 GCA_035533415.1 Candidatus Limnocylindrales bacterium | reverse complement strand
GCAAGGTAAGCATCTTGCGGACGCCGGAGGCAAGGCTTGGCTTGCAGTCGGATTGCCGCCAGTAACTTGAACCCAGCCGGTATAATCTACCTTAGTGATCGAGGATGTGCCTGGCAACGGTAGTTGTGTTTTTGGGCGCCGCATACAAGGCCGAGCGCCGCGCCGAAGAAGAGAAATTCAATGCAAATCCGCAAGGGTAACGAATCATGAGTGAAATACGCGTTGAATGCTATTCGGGCTATCGCGCCGACGAGAAACCATTGCGATTCTCCGTCGGTGACCGCACGTATCAAATCGAGCGCGTGGACGACAAATGGTATTCACCAGACGCGACCTATTTTCGCATTTTAGCAGACGACGGAAACGTTTATGTGTTGAAGCACGATGAGTCTGCCGATACGTGGTCGATGGACGCCTTTCGCGCTCAGCGATAAAACATTCCGCTAGCGACCGCTGTTCAGGTTTGATAGACGTATCTTTCCCGCTGTGGCCATCCCTGTGCAAACGAAAACGGAAAGAAGCTTCGAGTGCCGAGTCACTCATCGCGAGTATCTTGCAAAAATGCTGCCGAATGTGACGAAGATTCTAATCATCGGATGGCAGGCCAGAGAGGCGCACTTTTTGCAGATGCTGCGAGAGAACCTTCCACGACTAACCGACTTGATGGTCGTCGGAAAGGATTATGATGACTCGAATACGATTTTGAGATATTTCCTGGACCAGGTTGGCAAGACGAGCCTCCCGAGGACGTTTTATGGCGAGGGGGGATTCACGCACTTTGTCGTAAACCAGGAGGGCGACGAGTTTTTCAGGGCATAGGGGAGCATGAAGTGCGATCTTTGATGACCAACCGAAAAGGCTTATCCCCGCACTGCCGTCAACTGAAGATGTCTTTTACTTTGTCGAAGAAGGAGGAGTCGCACTCGACCGGGCGGGTTTGAAAACCCGCCCCTGCGGCCTCGCCACCGCCTCACTCCCAGTCCGAGCGACACATTGCACCAAAATAGTGCAATCCAATTTCGACTTTTTTTACGCGAATTGTCTCTTTGCGGAAATGGCTTCGCGCGAGGCGTTCCTCTTCGCGCGCACGGTCGTAAAATGCAATTCTGTGGCCCTGAAATGCGTGTTCGCACGCTGCCGCGCGCGCAAAAACAGTCAAAATCGAAAAGTTCAATGGCCTGCTCAAAAAAGACAATTTCGGCAAAAAGGTAGCCTCCGAGCAGGCCAATTTGTCTCTCAATGGCCTGTACTGGTACCCACCCTTTCTGACCCGTTTTTACTTGTCGAGTTACTTGCTCTTGAGCGAGGCGTTCAGCGAGCCTGTGCGGTAGCCTTCAAGGTCCAGCGTCACGTAGGTGAATCCAACTTCTTTCAAGCGCGCCGCGATTCGCTGCGCCATCTCAGCGTTCAATGCGCGCGGCAGTTCGTCGGGAGCAATTTCCACGCGCGCCAACTCGCCATGCGCGCGCAGCCGGAATTGCCGGAAGCCGAGATCGCGAATGAAAGTCTCGCCGCGTTCGATGCGCGCAAGAAGTTCCGGAGTCACCGCAGTGCCGTACGCGATGCGCGAAGAGAGGCACGCGGCGGCGGGACGATCCCATGTGATGAGTCCCGCCTCGCGCGACAGCGCGCGAATATCGCCTTTGCGCAGGCCCGCGCTCAAAAGAGGCGCGAGCACTTTATGTTCAGCCGCGGCGCGGTGGCCGGGACGAAATTCGTGCGTGTCATCCGCATTGATTCCGTAAGCAATCGCGGCGAATCCGCGCTGGCGTGCGAGCGTTTCCATTTTTTCAAACAGCTCATCCTTGCAGTGATAGCAGCGATCGGCCTGATTCGCCACGTACAATGGATTCTCAAATTCCTCGGTGCGTATCCATTCATGGCGAATCCCGGCTGCCGTCGCGAAGCGCTGCGCTTCCGCGCGATCATGCTCGGAGAAGCTCGCCGAAAGCGCCGTGACCGCAAGCGATTTTTCGCCGAGCGCTTGATGCGCGGCCCACGCGAGATAGGCCGAGTCGGCGCCGCCGGAAAAAGCAATCAGCAGGGAATCGATTTGCCGAAGATCAGCAATCATCCGATCCTGTTTGCGACGCGATTCCTCGGCGCCGGCATCAGGAGGATTCGATTCCGGTATTTTTCCGGAGTGCGATGTTTCTTTTACGATTGTCTGGCGCGTGAGCTCGTGCATGCGAGAACAGTATAGCGCGGAACGGGCTATTGAAAATTAAGCATCACGTCCACGGTCGGCGGCTGGGTATTTTTTTGTAGATAGTGTTCAATGGTGTCCTGCGCCGCGGGCGATCCTTTGAGCGCGTCGGAAATTCCCTTGGTAAGAAAATAATCGTAAAAGGTTTTGTCGAAGATTTGCCCTTGGGGAATGCGCCACGCTTTGCGGATGCGCTGTTCGGCGTCGATGGAAAGCCCGCTGAGGACCAGTTTGCCCATGTGGTATTGGTATCCCTCGGAAATATCGACGCGGTATGCGGCGCTGTGCGTTGCGTCGTTGAATAGTTCCGCGGGCGTGACCGTCGCGTCAAGATAGCCGCGGTGCCCGTAGGCCGTTTGAACGCTTTGGAATAACGCAAAAATCTTCATGCCGTCCGCCAGTTGGCCGGAAGCCAATCCAGACTCGCGCACCAGAGTGTCGAGGTCGGTGGTTGTGTATGCTTGATTGCCGTTCCATGTGACGCCGCCCCATGTGTATTGCGCGCCGGGAGTGATCGGGACGATCACCACGACGCTCTTGGGCGGAGGGCCAAGCGGGTTGGCGTTGAAGCGCGCTTCCGGCGTGGCGAAGTGAACGCGCAAATAGGAGTGCGTGAAGTACACTGGCCGAACATGCTCGAAATCGAAACGCTCAACCGCTTCGCGCGAAAATGGCTTGCCGATAAGCGAGGACAATTCATTCTGAATGGAGCGGTCATTCGCAGCGAGAGGATCGCTGAACTGAACTGAAGTTACGTTCAAATCAGCCCCGACGACTCGAAATTGCAGTGTTTTTTTATCCGTGCCGGGTACGAGAGTTACTCGATGCTCGACGGTGGCGTGAACGTTGCGCGTCGCGAGCGTTTTTTCGAGCGTCGCGGCCATCGTGTCGAGTATGGTTCCCGTGGCGGGCGCTTCGCCATGAAACGGAATGCTCGACTGTGTCAGCGCGGCGGATAGTTCCGCGTCGGTGAACCACGGAAAATTGTCGAAGGACACGGGGAACGTGGGAGCGTCCTGCAACTGAAATGTGATGCGCACGCCGCCTATGTCGCCGGAATAACGGTAGCGGACACTCGAAAATAATCCGGTATGTGCGAGGCGGTCGGCGGCAGCCTGAATGGTGTCTCGGTTTACGGTCGCGACGTCTTGCAGGCCGCTCAGAGCGGCGACCTGCGCGTTCGAATATTGCTGCGAGCCGACCTCGGTGACGGAAAGAAGGCTAGCGTCGTTCGCCGATGCCGTTTGCGACAAAGCCCGGGGGCAGAAACTTGCAAGCAGCGCGAGCGTCAGGCAAGCAGGGAACCATCGGCGAAACAATCGAGCGCCGTGCGTGTACAGCGTAGGGCAAATCATCGCTACGATTCTAAAACACCGCGCGCCGAATAGGAACTCCTCTGTTCGCCGGGCGGGGGAACCACGGCGCACAGTTTTCTACAATCTCATGTTTCCAACGAATGAAGGCTCATTGGTGAAGTTAGCGGCTCCGAAATTTCTACGACACGGCCTGAGTAGTTTGAACTGGCAGGTTTGCAGCTTCCCATCCCGCGATGCCACTGGCAATTTCGCTGACGCGATCAAATCCGCTGCGTTGCAACATGCTTGCGGCAATCGACGACCGGTAGCCGCCCGCACAATAGACCAGCAAGGACCGGTCTTTGGGGAGCTTTTCCAGACTTTCCGCCAGATGATTGAGCGGGATGCCCAAACTTCCCGCGATGTGTTTCTCCTCGCGCTCGCGCGGCGCGCGAACGTCAATGGCCAGGGGCGGCTGACTCGACGACAAACGTTCCGCAGCGAATTGCGCACTGAGGCGCTCGGTAACGGCCACGAGTTCCGGCCGCGATTCGAGGCTGTGCAATCCATCGTTCAAATACCCGGCAACGTGGTCGAACCCGATGCGTCCGAGGCGAATTGCGGATTCGTTCTCCCGGCCAGGGTCCGCGATGATTACAATGGGATGCTTTCGATCGAGCACGGTTCCCGCCCACGTTGCGTACTGGCCGGCGAGGCCGATGTTGATACTGCCCTCCAGGTGCGCCGAAGCAAATTCAGGCGCATCGCGCGTGTCGAGGATCTGCGCGCCCGCCGCCTGCAATTCAAGCAGACCGTCGAGAGTGAGCGGGTTCATCTCGCGCGCCAGCGCTTGGTCCAGTGTCGGCCGCTCCTGGCTGTTCAGCACTGCGTCATAGGTGAAGTAGGCCGGAGCTTCCGGCTGGTCGGCGGTCACCACCTGAATGAATGCTTCTTTGCTCATGGGTTGCAGCGCGTAGTTCGAGCGGCGCTGCTCCCCCAGGGTGGATACCGTCTCCTGGCTTAGCGCCTTCCCACAGAGCGAACCCGCGCCGTGCGCCGGATACACGAGGCTTTGGTCCGGCAGACCCAACAGCTTCGTGTGCACCGAATCGAAGAGCATGCCGCCAAGTTCGGCGGCCGACCAGCCCAGCGCGACGCGCAGGTCGGGGCGCCCTACGTCGCCGATGAACAAAGTGTCCCCGGTGAGTACGGCGTGTGGTTGTGTATCGCTCGTGTTCAGATCGTAAACGACGATGGAGATCGATTCCGGAGTGTGGCCCGGCGTTTCCAGCATCTTCAGGCGTACGCGTCCGAATTCCAGAATGTCGCCATCGCGAAGAGGAGTGAACGCATACGCCGCTTTAGCCGCAGCGCCCAGATAGATTCTTGCGCCCACGCGATCGCGCAGTTCCAAATGCCCGGCGACAAAATCGGCGTGGAGATGCGTCAGGAATACGTGCTTTATCCGGAGCGCGTGCTCAGCGGCAAACGCAATGTATTGATCCGTGTCCCGCTGCGGGTCAACGACGGCGGCCGTGCCCGTAGCCTCGTCTCCAATTACGTAGGAAGCGTGCGCCAGGCATGGCAGATAAAACTGTTTCAGGATCACTGCACACCACCCTCGCTTGCAGAATCCTATTTCGGCTGGGGAACAATCCGCAGATACGGCCACAAAGAGTTGCCCAGCGTCTAATTCACGCCCTTCGATAGCTCATGTGAGCCTCTGCGCTCCTAATTTTGACGCAGCGCCGGACGGGTCGTCAGCGGTGGAGGCTCATCGGCCAGGGCCTGGGAATCATCGGGGTCATCAGGAGAAAGCCGGCCAGCGCTATGTCTTTCATGAAGTTCACTTGCTCGGCCATTTTCGCCTGTGGGTCCTGAACCGTCCAGTAATTGTGGATTCCGAACGAGAAGCCCAGCATGCAAATCACCAGCAGCAACGCGCCGATGGTTGGGTGATACCCGAGCAGAAGGCTCGCGCCGCCCAATATCAGGAGCACGCCCGTGCCGCCGACGGCGAGTTCAGGAGCAGGCGTGCCCTTGCTCTTTGCATATCCGGCCATCATGCTGAGTTTCGCGAGGTGGTTGATGCCGGAGGTCAGGAAGAATCCGCCGGCGATGATTCGCCCGATGAGGAACGCAATGTTGAAGATTTCCTGCAAGTGATCGTACACGGCCCCTCCTTGTGCTGATGAATTTTGCGCCAGCGTATCACGAAAGGTTCCGGAGAGACGCAACGAATTTTCGCGCAGGAACAAGCGGGTCTGTTCGGCGTCGAACGGCTAACGAACGAAGCGGAAAGTGATCCGCGTCCGGCTATTCGACGGTGACGGATTTGGCGAGATTTCTTGGCTGGTCAACGTCGCACCCTCGGCGGACGGCGATGTGGTACGCCAACAGCTGCAACGGCAAAATTTCCAGAATGGGCGTCAGGATTTCCGGTGCGGCGGGAATCTCGATGACGTGGTCAGAGGCTTCGCGGGCGAGATGGTCGCCTTCGGTGACGATGGCGATTACGATGCCGTCGCGCGCTTTCACCTCCTTGATGTTCGACACCGTTTTTTCGTAGCGCGTCATGGAAGCCGAATCGGCTTCGTCGCGCGTGGCGATGATGACCACGGGTAAATTCTCGTCGATCAGAGCATTTGGCCCGTGTTTCATTTCTCCGGCAGGGTAGCCCTCCGCGTGGATGTAGGAAATTTCCTTCAGTTTGAGCGCGCCTTCAAGCGCGATGGGATAGTGGATGCCGCGGCCCAAATAAAGAAAATCCGAATGACGGAAAAATTGGCGTCCCAGCGCTTCGTATTCTTCATCGCGCTGAAGGATCGATTCCATCTTGTGGGGAATGCGGGACATTTCCTGCACAACGTTTTTGCCGGCTTCCGGCGATGTCCGGCCTCGCAATTCTCCCATGTGCAGCGCCAGCAGAGCGAGAGCCGTGAGCTGACCCGTGAACGCTTTGGTCGACGCGACGCCGATCTCCGGGCCGGCGTGCGTCAGGATTGTGCCGCAAGCCTCGCGGGTGATCATCGAGCCCACGACGTTGCAGATCGCGAGTGTCTTCGCGCCCTTTTGCCGGGCTTCGCGCTGAGCGGCAAGCGTGTCGGCTGTTTCGCCGGACTGGCTGATCACGACCACCAGGCTGTTTGCACCGACAATCGGATCGCGATAGCGGAATTCGCTGCCGTAATCGACTTCCACCGGGATGTGCGCCAGTTTCTCCATCATGAACTTGCCGGCCAATCCGGCATGCCAGCTTGTGCCGCAAGCAACGATCTTGACGTTCTGGAATTCGCGGAATTCCTTCTCGGTGATGTCCATTTCATCGAGAAAGACTTTTCCGGTGTCGAGCGAGACGCGGCCCACGATGGTGTCGCGAACGGCGCGCGGCTGCTCGAAAATCTCCTTCTGCATGAAATGCTTGAAGCCGCCCTTCTCGGCCATGATCGGGTCCCAGGTGATGTGCTGGACGGGGCGCTCGATTGCGGCGCCATCGAAATCGGTGAGCCGGACGCCTTCGGGAGAGATTACGGCGATGTCGCCATCCGACAGGAAGACGACGTCGCGCGTGTGATGCAGAACAGCGGGAATATCGCTGGCGACGAAATATTCGTTTTGTCCCAGTCCGATCACAGCCGGAGGACCCCAGCGCGCCGCGACGATTTTTTTGGGATCGCGCGTCGAAATCACGGCAAGGGCATAAACGCCGGTCAACTGCTTCACGGTTTTTTGCACCGCGCTTTCGAGCGACCCGTTGAAATTTTCCTCGATCAGGTGCGCGATGACTTCCGTGTCCGTCTCGGTCAGGAACTTATGGTTCTTTTGAATGAGCTGCTGTTTTAATTCGAGATAATTCTCGATGATTCCGTTATGCACAACGACGATCTCGCCCTTGCAGTCGCGGTGGGGATGCGCGTTTTCTTCCGTGGGGCGGCCGTGAGTGGCCCATCGCGTGTGTCCGATGCCGTATAGGCCGTCGAGCGGCGCGAGGCGAATGGCTTCCTCGAGGTTGCGCAGTTTTCCCGACGCGCGGCGGATATCGAGCTTGCCGTTCTGCGTGACGACGGCGATTCCCGCCGAGTCATACCCTCGATACTCGAGGCGCTTGAGGCCGTCGAGAATCAGCGGCACCACTTTTTTTGGTCCGATGTAGCCAACAATTCCGCACATGGACGCTTCTTCTCCCGCTGAAAATATTCATCGCACGCCACGGATGCCGGGATGCGTGACGGAATCAGGTTAGCATATTCCGCGAAACGGAAAATGCCTGCGGCGAAATGGCCCTACGGATCAGTGAACCCAGCGGCAGGCGAAGGTTCAGGGCACAATTTCGTAACGGAATTCCTCGATGACCGGGTTGGTCAAGACTTCGCGGGCGATCTTTTCGATTTGTGTTTTTGTCTCTTCGGCGTTCGCGCCGTCGAGATCCAGCACAAAGAACTTGCCCTGGCGCACGTGCTGCACTTTCGAGTAACCCAGCGACGACAGAGCATGCTGGATGGTCTGGCCCTGCGGATCGAGGACCGTGGATTTAGGCATTACCCAAACGTGAGCTTTCATGGGCGACATTATAGCAGGCCGAGGCTCTTGGCGACGGTACGGAAGTTGGTAAGCAGGGTCAGCTTTTCGTCTGCCGGCAAAAAAGCATGGCGGAATCCTGCTTCGGCGATAGTAACGAGCTGCGCGCTGCTGAGCCCCATTTTTGTGGCGGCGAGAGAGTACGTTTCGTCGAGACTGGTGCGAAACATTGCGGGATCATCGGTGGAGAGCGTTACGGGAACGTCGCGAGCAAAAAATTTCGGCAAAGGATGGTCCTGGATTCGCGCGCGCGCCACGCCGAGCAGCTTCGCCAGCGCCCCGGTGCACACATTGCTTTGCGGGCAAATTTCCAGAGGGATTTGCCGCTTGATGAGGAGGGCCATAAGCGTTTCGTCACGAATGCTGGCGATTCCGTGTCCGATGCGTTCGGCTCCAAGAAATTCAATCGCGTCGCGCACGGCCGACGGCCCGCCCATCTCGCCGGCGTGCACCAATCGATGCAGACCTTCGCTTGCGGCGTAGTCGTACGCACCGCGAAAATCCGCGGCGGGCAGTGATTCTTCATCTCCGCCCAGGCCGAAGGCGACGACGCCTGAGGATTTCAACCGCGCTGCCAGGCGCGCAACGTCCATCGCCTTCTCAGGCCCGAACTGCCGGACAGCATCGAAAATCCACTGTATCCGCAGGCGAGAACGATGCGCGGGGCGTTCGAGCGCCTTCAGGATCGCGGCGAAATTTGCCTCTACGTCCTGCCTGCGCAGGAGCATCACGCCGATCGACAGCGTTACCTCGGCGTAGTGACAGTTCTCCGCGATCATGCGCGCGGCCGTGGCGTCCGCCAGCCGCGCATAATCCTCCGGAGAGCGCAGGTAAGACGTGGCCCATTTGAAGAGTTCCAGAAACTCGGGAAAAGTGCGGGTGCGATACCGCTCTTCGACTTTTTGAAGGTCCAGCTTCTCGCCGTGTTTCGCGGCTAGTTCAGCGAGCAGCGCGGGCGTCATGCACCCTTCGAGATGAACGTGGAGCTCAGCTTTGGGCAGGCGCGCTAGACGGGAAGCATCGGATTCAGGTTGAGCCCCGGTCATTGCGCCGGACGCGGTACGGTTATGCGACTTTGGCGGCAGGCGAATCCTCGCGGTAATGTTTCCAGCCTCTCAGCAAAAACACGAATGCGGCGATGGCCAGGAGAATGAGGCCGATCCTCTCGAGAATGCCCGCGTACACTACGCCGTCGAATACGATGCCTGCTCCAACAATCGCCAGAAAGAGCAATGTCGCGCTGAGGGCGATGAGCGCCTTGTCAGACAGCAACATCAGGCCACGCTGCGCAGCCGGATCGGCGGCTCGACCAGCGGTGCTGTGGCGCACGCCGAAATCAAAATAGAGAAGCAGGCCGACGATCAGCCAGACGAAAAAGCGCACCCAGTTTTCCACGGTGAGGCTGGCCATAAGAACAAAGCACAAAATCACCGAGGCGATGGGGATCCACGGAGAAAATGGGACGCGAAAAGCGCGCGGGCGGTCCGGCTGGCGCTTGCGCAAAATCAAAACGGCGACGGAAACGAGAATGAATGCAAAGAGAGTGCCGATATTGGTGAGGTTCACCAGCGTGCCGATGTCGAAAATCCCAGCAGGAATGGCGACAAAAAATCCCGCCACCCAGGTGGCAAAATCCGGCGTGCGAAACACTTTGTGAACGCGCGAAAAAATCGCCGGCAGCAGGCCGTCGCGGGACATGGCGAACCAGACGCGCGCCTGGCCCAACTGAAAAACGAGAATCGAGGAAATCATGCCCATCAGCGCGCCGACGGTGACCCAGCGATCGGTCACTTTCAGGCCGATGGCCTCGAGGGCATTGGCGACGGGCGCGGCGTTATTGAGCTTATCCCAGTGCTGAATGCCCGTAAGCACGATGGCCACGGCCACGTAAAAAATGGCGCAGACAAAAAGCGAGACGAGAATGCCCAGGGGCACGTCGCGCTTGGGGTTCCGGCACTCCTCGGCGGCAGTGGATACGGAATCGAAACCAATGTAGGTGAAAAACACAATTGCGCCGCCGGTGAGCACGCCTTGAAAACCGTTGGGAAAAAATGGCTTCAGATTCGCGGGCTGAATGTATTTGCTGGCGACGACGCAGAAAATCACGATGGCGAGAAGCTTGATTCCGACCATTATATTGTTCGCGCGGGCCGATTCGCGAATGCCGCGCACAAGCAAAACGGTAAGAAACATTACGATCAGGAAGCCGAGCAAGTTGAAATGCCACGCCCACCCGACGGCAGGGTCGTACGCCGGAGCGCCTAGAGAATCGGGGATGTGAATGTGGAATGTGCCGAGGAGATTGTTGACGTAGGCGGAGAAGCCGACGGCGACGGCCATATTCGAGACGGCGTATTCAAGGATCAAATCCCAGCCGATGATCCAGGCGATGAACTCGCCGAGCGTCGCATAGGTATAGGTGTACGCGCTGCCGGCGATGGGAATCATGGAGGCAAGTTCGGCGTAGCAGAGTCCGGCCAGAGCGCAAATCAGCGCCACCACGAGAAATGATACGGCGATGCCCGGACCGGCGCCGGGTCTGCCGTTGATGCCAAGCGCATGGCTGCCGTGCATTAGGACACTGAGAAGAGGCGCTTGGAGGATCGAGGGGTAACGGTCCACTTCGCCAGCGGCGGCGGTCCCGGTGGTGATGAAAATGCCGCTGCCGATAATGGCGCCGATACCGAGGGCTGTCAGGCTGAGCCAGCCGAGGGTCTTTTTGAGGCGGTGCTCAGGCAGGTCCGCGTCATAGATCAGCTGGTCGATGCTCTTGGTTCGGAAAAGTTGTCTGTTCACCGGCCACGCCCCTTCGTTTGTCGGTGTTCCTCGGGCGAAACTGTACCTTGAGCGGGGTTGCCGCCGCAATGCCAGATGTGGGTGGCGTGCTATGCAGGTTCGAGGTGAGCGTAACGCTCGATCAGCTTTTTAGTTCCATGATCGCGAAAGCTGACGGTGAATTTCCGGTCGTCGCCGTCCTCTTCGACACTGAGGATCGTTCCCACGCCGTAGTTGGGATGGCGCACGCGCGTCCCGATGAGCGGGTTTGAGGCTCGCTTAACACGAGCCGGGCCCGAGCCGCGCGCTGGAAATTTTCCTGGGCGGCGATATTCGCTCTGGTAAAAGTCGGGATCCGGCTCATAGCGCCGAGTTTCGCCGGGCTCCGCGAGCGAGCCTTGCGCGGCCTCAATCAGCTCGATGGGAATTTCGGCCAAAAATCGCGACGGCGCGGCCGCGGCCAGGTCCGTATTGCCCCACAAGCGCCGGGAAGCGGCGCGTGACAACGTCAGCGTGCGCTTCGCTCGCGTCATGCCCACGTAGCACAGGCGGCGCTCCTCCTCGATTTTCTCGTCGCTGCCGAGCGAGCGGCCGTGCGGCAGCAGGCCTTCTTCGAGTCCCGCGAGGAACACGTGGTCGAATTCCAAGCCCTTCGCGCTGTGAAGAGTCATCAGCGACACGGGAACGCCTTCATCATATTCATCCGCGTCGCTCACGAGCGCCGAGCGGTCGAGGATGTCTTCCAGGGATTGGCCCGCTTCGATGGCCTCTGCGAGGGCATTGGATAGTTCGCGCAGATTATCGGCGCGCGTGGATTGATCGAGTTTGTCCTGCTGTTCCGCCCAATCGAGATAGCCGGTGCGTTCGAGCACTACTTCGACCAATTCTCCAGGAGTTCGTTTCTCGCATTCTTTAACAAGGCCCAAAATCATTTCGCGAAACGCGCCGAGGGCGGCGCCACCTCGGGATTTGCCGGCCCCTGCCAAACGCGGAATCGTTTGCCAGAGAGATTCCTTGAATTCGCGCGCAATATCTCGCAGCGCGTCGACGCTCACTTTGCCGATGCCGCGTGGGGGCACGTTGAGCACGCGCAGGAGCGCAATATCGTCCTCGGGATGCAGAACCAGGCGCACGTATGCCAGGGCGTCCTTGATTTCCGCGCGCTGATAAAAACTGAATCCGCCCACCACGCGGTAGCGCACGCCGAGCCGCCGCAGAGATTCCTCAAAGGCGCGCGACTGCGCCGATGTGCGGTACAGCACGGCGAGCGTTGCACTGGAATCATCGCGCAAGATGCGCGTGATTTCGCCGCAAACGTATTCGGCTTCGTCGAAGGCGTCGCGCGCCTCGTAAAACTTCAGCAACTCGCCCGCGCCGAGTACCGCTTTCAAATCTTTCCCGAGGCGCTTGCGGTTGTGGCTGACCACGTGTCCTGCCGCGTCTAGGATCATCTGCGTCGAGCGGTAATTTTCCTCGAGGCGAATCGTGCGCGCGCCCTTAAAATCCCCGAGGAAGCGTTGGAAATTTCCGCTCACGGCGCCGCGCCAGCCATAAATGGACTGATCTTCGTCGCCAACCACGCAAACGTTCCGTTCTGTTCCCGCGAGCAGCCGCACCAGCTCCTCCTGCGAGGCGTTGGTATCCTGAAATTCGTCGACGTGGATGAAGCGAAGGCGCTCGCACCACCGGGCGCGCACTTGTGCGTCCTCGCGAAGGAGCTTGACGGCGCGAAGCAGCAGATCGTCAAAATCGAGGGCGCTGGCCTTGGCGAGAATGTTCTCGTATTCGCGATAGATTGCGGCGACGTTCTTTCCGAAGGGATCATAGGACTCGGCTTCCATCTCGCCGGGCGAGAGATTGTGATTTTTCGCGGAGCTGATGCGGTCGCGCACGGGACGCGGCGCAAATTCCTTCTCCGCCAGGCGCAGATTTTGCACCGCGAGCTTTACGGCGCGCGCCTGATCGTCGTCATCGTAAATCGTAAAATTGCTGGGCAAACCTGCGCGATTGGCCTCGCGCCGGAGTAGGCGGGCACAAAAGGAATGAAACGTCGAAATCGAAATATCGGAGGCGTCGCGTCCGCTCGAGCGCAGAAGGGTCTCGATGCGGCGGCGCATTTGTTCGGCCGCTTTGTTCGTGAACGTTACGGCAAGAATATTTTTGCCGGGGATGCCTTGCTCCACTAAATAGGCGACGCGGTAGGTAATCACGCGCGTCTTGCCCGTTCCGGCTCCCGCAAGCACCAGCACGGGGCCTCCGGTCGCCAAAACTGCTTCGCCCTGTTGCCGGTTCAGTTCGTCGAGAAGCGCCATGAGCCTCGAATGGTGTGCGATGGAGGAAAAAGCGAAACTTGAGTTTAGCCGAGTGTCGCGGATTCAGCAAACCGGGACGAGATTGGTTGTTGGGTCAGTTTCCAATTAAGCTCTGACCATGAGCGCGGAGCGAGAATCCGGACGACTAGACCTCTATAAGTGTGGCGTTGCGGGTTTGTTGGGGGCTGCCTTTCTATTCGCTGCAGCGATCTGTGCGCAAAAGCTGTTCATGTAAAGCTCTCCGAGCACCTTCGAATACAAGGCCAAAGGCATCAGCCCCAATTCGGCGCGGCGAGGATCCACCCGTTCGGGATCGGCAATTGGCGACGGCTTGATTTTCCCGTCGGGCGTGCACACAAAATTCTCACCATAGGTCTGAGGTTGACCGGAACTCGATGCCACGCGGTCGAGCAGCATCGCATAGCTTTCTGAACTAACCAGGCCCGCCGCAACATCGGCTTCCATCTGGGGCAGCACTTGTTTCTGAAAAGCGAGCGGCTGGTGCTGAATAACGTCATCGAAATCTTGTGCAGCCTGTGGCCCGACCAGGGCGAATGTGGGAAGGC
>DATLTU010000050.1:0-5860 GCA_035533415.1 Candidatus Limnocylindrales bacterium | reverse complement strand
CCGAAGACGCTCGGGTCGATGCCAAAGAACTTCGCGTATCCGCCGCCCTGAATGCGGTTGTAATCCATGCCGTAGCGGATAATGTGGTTCCCGTGAATCCAGCTTCCATCGTATTTGACTTGACGGTCGCTCTGCGGTGTTTCCTGGGGCGCGAGCAAGTTTGGCCCGGTAAAGAAGTTCCCAAGATTCATGCTCACGGGGTAATTGGCGTACGGCAGGTTACTCCCGCGCACCGCGTCCTCGATGTTGTTTTGGAATTTCAAGTAGCTGAAGCGGAAGCTATGCGTAAACGCGCCAGTGCTGAAATCCAGGCCAATGTCGTGGTCCCGCGTAATGTCCTCGTTCTGATAAATCTGATAACTGACCGCGCCGAATGCCGAGTTCACCAAATTCTTGAAATAGCTGAAGCGGTAGAACAGATGCATTCCGTGCGGACCTGTCCAATCGAGCTTGTCTGTGGTATCGCCCTCTTTGAACGGCAGCGGGGCATAGCCCGCGATGGACGTAAAGGGTGCAGCCTGCGGAACGCCGGCATTCTCGTGCTGGATGATGCGCTCGCCGGAAGCGTAGAAAAACAGCTTATTCTTCACAATCGGGCCGCCGAAATCGCCGTCAAAAAAATTGCGCTGAAATGTCGTCGGAAAACCCACGGGCGAGGGCAGCGCTGCGGCGATCTGATTGCCGCGGAACAGGCCGTCCGCGTCGCCATGGAATCCGTTCGTCCCGGACTTCGTGACTACGTTCACCGCGCCCGAAGACGTGAGCTCGGTGGAAGGATCAAGCGTCGATTGCTCCGTCTGGAACTCGGAAATGGCGATCGATGGAATGTCCTCGGTCGTGGTTCCCACGGTTTCGTCGCTGACGTCAACACCGTCCACCTCGATGCGCGCCGTGCGGCCGAACTGCCCGCCGAACGAAATCGAGGAGAAGCCGACTTTTGTAGGGTCGAAGTTGCTGCCGTCCTGAATCTGCACGCCCGGTTCGAGCTGCGCCAGGTCCAGGAAGTTCCGCCCATTGATGGGGAGATTCTTAATCTGCTGTGACGTCAGCACGCCCTGAATCGTGGCCTGCTCGGTATTGACCGCCACCGCCTGGCCGCTGACCTCCACCACCGTGCTGGACACACCGACTTGCAGTTTCACATTCCCTGTGGAAGTGACGCCGACCTGCACGGTCACGGGCGTCTGCGTCGTCTTGAAGCCTGTGGCCGAGACGCGCACCATGTAATTGCCGGGGCTCAAAGCGCCGGAGGAGTAGGTTCCGGTCGAAGTGGTCTGGAGATTCGCGACCTGCCCGGTCTCTGTGTTCGTGATCGTCACCTTGGCACCGGGCACTGCCGCGCCGCTCGGGTCCGTCACCAATCCGGAGATGCTGCCCGAGCCGATCGTGGTTTGTGCCGAAGCCACGCTCGTAAACAGGAAGCAAAACGCCAGCGCGAATGCGACCATCAGCGCCGCAAATGATTTCCAGTTGCTCCATCCGCTAAAAGGCTTCATAGTCACCCCCAAAAAGTGAAATCGATTTTGGTCTCAAGCGTAACCCGCAAACCTTCTCCAGTTAGCAATGGTGCGGCCAGCGAAGATAGTATCAAGGCCGTTTCCGGCTGCTCCCGCGACTTGTAATCTAACGGCGCGAATTTAGTGGTCAGAATCAAAAAACCTGAATTTGCAGTCTCAACCCTAGAACTCAACTGCAGCCGAAAGTCCCGCGTTTCCCCGAATACACCCCAAAATCAAAACCGCGCGCCGAAATTTAGTACTTGGCAGACCCCAATGTCAACGGCGACTCTCCCAAAACAAGTCAACCCGATGTCCGAAATCTAACACAATCCCTCACTCCCCAAAGCAATCCAAGTACCATGAAACCTACAAATTCCAAACTGAAAATACGGTACTTAATAAGATTCCTTGAGTTCTTTTCGAGTGATATACGAATAATCATATATGGAAAATGCAAGTTCTATCTCCGCCGCCAATCGCTGGACAAGCCACCTTCCCCCTCGCGCTCCGTTCGTTCCCCTCCGCATACGCCGCGAGATACCAGATGGTTTGTGGCATCATTGCCGGATGCGGCGACGCCGAAACAAGGGACGAGACGACCGGATCGCGGCGCGGCGCGCCGTCGAGCAAGCCATCGGCGCGCTGTATACCGACGATCGCCAATGGCTGGCGCATCTCCAGGACGAGCGCGCGCGCGTCGAACGCCAGATACTCGCGGAAAATGTGCCGCTGCGCAAACGGAACCGATGGAAAGCGGAAGCCGCCGCGCTCGATGAAGACATCAAGAAAGTTCAACAGAAAATTCAGTCCGCCGCTGAACATTGATCCTCCGCTGAACATTGATCCTCGATCCTCTTCCGTTCTCTATTACTACATTTCTTCGGACCGACTGTTGCGCTGGCTCCGCAGTTGGATAGACTATGGCCAAAAGTTGGTGAAGGGAGTCTCTCGCGATGATTGGAAGCCGATTCACGGCATGGCCCCTCATTCCGCAGATCCTTCATGGCGGCGACGGTACCGGCTCCGAAGCCATGAGAAAAAAAACGCGCGAACTAGCGCTGAAAAATCAAGGCGTCGAAGTGGCTCGTTCAGTCTGCCCGTATTGCGGCGCCGGGCCTGGGCGCGGCGGCGGTGCTGCTGACGCGCGTGGCGTGAGTGGAAGCGGGTGTCGCGTCCGCGAACGATCCCTCGGTGCCGGTTGGGCTTCCGCAACGCTCCGCACTTCCGAAAATCATCGATTCGGAAAAATAACCGGTGAAAATGAGTCGGTAGTTGGTAGTCGAGAGTCGAAAGGCAGCAACCTACCGCAGAGGCGCAGAGGAACGCAGAGATGAATGATCCTCCGCTCCTCGGGGAAAGCAATAGTCAGGAAAAAAACCACGCTCACAAATCGAGCATGGGGCTTTTCGTTTCCACACGCCGAAAATCAGAGCCGCCGCGCGCGAAGCGACTCTGCAAAGCGGCGGCTCATTTTTGAGCGAGCGCCTGAGCGATGGCCTTCTCCGCAAGCGGATCCATGATCGCGAAGCCGGCGTGGTTCGGATGCACGCCGTCGCGGCTCAGAGCGGCCGGCAGGCCTTTCCTCGCATCAGCCATGGCCGAAAAATAATCGAGATAGACGCACCCTTCCTTCGCGCAGTAGCCCTTCATCCATGAATTCAGCGCCGCGATTTTCGGCACCGGATGAAGTCCGGGATGCCAGGGGTAGTCGAGTACCGGAAGCACCGAAGAAAGCACCACGCGAATTCCGCTGGCCTTGGCAAGCTCCGCCATGGACTCCAAATTGCCTTCGATCTCTTCCAGCGTCGTGGGGCCGGTGTTCTCGGCAATGTCGTTGGTTCCGGCGAGAATCACAACGACGGCGGGCCGCAGCGCGATCACGTCCTGGCGGAAGCGGATCAGCATTTGCGGCGTTGTCTGCCCGGAAATCCCGCGATCGATATAGGAAGGATGCGCGGAGAAGAATTGCGGATCCACGCTGCGCCAAATTTCAGTGATCGAATCGCCCATGAATACGACACGCTTTTCGGAGGGCTCGGGCGTCGGCAGCGCGGCGTCGGCAGCGCGGTATTTCGCGAGATCGGGCCAGTCGGCGAGCGTCCGCTCCATTTGCGCCACGCGCTCGGCTGCCGCAGCCAGTTCGGCAGAGGTGCTCGGCGGAGCGGGAGGCGCCGCGATTGACGAAGCCTGCGAAGATTGGCCCAGCAGGGTGCTTGCGGGCCAAGCGGACAACAGCGCGAGCGCTGCGATCGTTTTCAAAAAACGGATCATGAGAGCGTTCATGCGGGGATTTGTCACGGATTTCCGATTTGGACCTCTGTCTCGCGCATCGTATGATTCTCCGGCCCTGAACACAACGAATTTCCCATGCCTTCCGTTGTTGCCAACGCCTTCCTCTTCTCGGCTCGACGCGGTCTCGCCACGGGTAAGTGCGTTAAACCAGTTCCGCATGGCGAAAATGTAAATTTTTACTCCGCCGGGCGCGCAATTGAATCGACAAGGCGGGCCCTGGAAACGCCGGTTTTGCGCAAAGCGAGCCGCGCTGCAATTCTGCGCATTGCGGCTTCGACGCGATATCCTCTATAATCCAAACGGAAACGGGAATTTTTCCGGAGCCTTGCGAAGAAAGCCAACATCGCGTCCGAAAGCCCTGGTGTCCCGGGGCTCCCGTTCAAGCGTAAAACGAATGACCGACGTCGCCGAGCGAATCAAAAAAAAGCTTCAGGAAGAAATCGCGCACCTCGAACACGAATTGCACGACGAGCTGCCGAAAGAGCTGATGAAGGCTCGCGCCCATGGCGACCTCTCCGAGAACGCGGAATACAAATACGCCAAGGAGCGGCAGTCGTTCGTCTCGGCCCGACTGGGCCAGTTGCATTCCCGCATGGCCGAGATTTCCATGCTCAAGCTGGAGAATCTCCCGCGCGACCGCGCCGCATACGGCTCGACGGTGCGCTTGCGCGATCTCAGCAAATCGCAGGAAACAGAATACAAACTTGTCACCGCCGAGGAAGCGGACGTGGCCAAGGGAATGATTTCCACTTCTTCGCCCATTGGCCGCGCGGTCCTTGGCAAGAAAGTCGGCGACGAAATCCAGGTGCAAACGCCGGCGGGCGCGAAGGAATTTGAAATCACGCGTCTTTCGACCATCTACGACGAAGTATAGAAGAAGGGTGAGCGCCGCCACATGCGGATGGAAACGTTCGGCCGGCCCTTTCGTTGGCTGCTCGACGGGGCAGTAGCCGCCCTTGCGAAGGCCCGCGTGCCGGCGAGTCTGCTGACTCTCGCCAGCTTTGTATTTTGTCTGGTCGCCGGAATCTTTTTCGGCGCCGGCCGCTTTACCACGGCTGGGCTTGCGATGATTCCCGCCGCCGTGTGCGATTTGCTGGCGCGGCCGCTCGCCCATCGCCAGCCGCGCACGGACTTCTTCGGCGCGTTCCTCAAATCCGTCCTGCACCGCTACGCCGATCTCGCCATGTTCCTCGGGCTGCTGGTCTACTATTCCAGCGTGAATCGCTTTCTCTACGCGCTCGTCACCGGCTTCGCGATGGCCGGCGCGGTGATGGTCAGCTATTCGCAGGCGCGCGCGGAATCGCTCATCGAACGGTGTCGCGTGGGGTTTTGGGAGCGCCCCGAGCGTCTTGGCTTGATGATTCTTGGCGCGCTCGTCCATCGCATCCCGCTGGCGCTCATCATTCTCGCCATCGGCCCGAATTTCACCGTCATCCATCGCATCTGGCACACATGGAGCGAAACCGACGGCCGCCGCCGCGCCGCCGAGCTTGCGGCCCAACCGGCCGGCTCATTCGAGCCGCACGCATCCTCGCCCGCGACGGAACCTGACGCTGAACTTCCCACGAAGGCAACTTTGCGTGACTTGCTGGCACGCACCGCAAAGCGAGGCGCCTGATCGTGCATCGTCCCCGGGCGCTTGCCGGTATCCTCGCTGTTCTCGCCGGGTCGGTTCTCATCTTCCTGGGCCTGGGCGTCGGCTTCTGACGTGAATCCTTCGAATTTTTCGTTAATCGTTCACGGCGGCGCGTGGGACATTCCCGACGCCGCGATTCCCGATTGTCGCGCCGGCATTCGTCATGCGCTCGAAGCGGGGCGTGACGTCCTGGCCTGCGGCGGCGCGGCCATGGACGCTGTCGAAGCCGCCATCATCGTCCTCGAAGACGACATCACGTTTGACGCGGGCACGGGCGCGCACCTCAATCGCGACGGCCGCGTCCAGCTCGACGCCATCGTCATGGACGGCGCAACCCTCCGGGCCGGCGCAGTGGCCGCCGTTGAGCGCGTCAAGAATCCGATTCTCCTTGCGCGCAAAGTTCTGGAATCGAGCGAGCACATGATGCTCGTCG
>DATLTU010000049.1:0-39766 GCA_035533415.1 Candidatus Limnocylindrales bacterium | reverse complement strand
ATGGAAATTTGCTGGAAGCGCGAATGAAAATCACAGCCTATAATAAACATCGCTCGGCTCCTTTCCTCCCGAGCCTTGGTCAATTACCGCAACCAAGTTTACTCGGCCGGGGAGGGAGCCGACGACGTTATCTAATCAAGTGCCAAGAGTAAATTCGCGAAAAGTGGAGGTGCGGCAATGGCAGTGTATATGGTGGATCGCGACCTTCCCGGCGTCACAATGGACCAGTTAGCCGCGGCACAGAAGTCGGCAATCAAGACGAGCGAGGATTTTACGGCGAAAGGCAAGCCCGTTCGCTACATCCGCAGCATGTTCCTTCCCGAAGAGGCTCGATGCATGTGCATGTTCGAGGCGCAATCACCGCAGCACGTCAAGGAAGTGAATGAAACGGCCAAAATTCCCTTCACGCGCATCGTGAAAGCCGAAGATTTGACGCCCTGATCGAAGCGCCGTCGGGGCGCAATCGCGGCGCAGTACGAAACTTCTGTCGGTGAATCGGCCGATGCGCGAACCGCATCGCCCCGCGCGTTCACGCCGCGCTGGCCTTGTCGTCGCGAACCGCCGCGCGCACCATCGCGGAAATCTCCGGCGTGATTCGCCGTATGTTGTGCTCGAGGCGCGCGTGCTCCGCGGCCTGGCGCAAGACTTCCTCTTCCGTCGCGCCACTGGCCACGTACTTACATCCGGGAATAACATCGTTGCAATGCAGGGTCTTCGCCATCGGGGGGACTCCTTCCGGCGCAGTGTGATGCAACTGCCCTGGTGCTGACTGCAATTCTACGCCGTGCGCGCCGCCAGCGCAACGTCGCCGCGCATCTGCCGCTCGCCGGGAAAATTGACGCAGCGGCGCGCGTAACAAGACCGCATGGAGCCGAAGCGTTTTGCCGGATCGCCTCCAGGAACGCGGAAAACCCCAAAAGCAAAAAATCCTAGAAGTGCAGGACCAGGCCGACGGAAACGCGCGGCTGCGTTTGCGTGTTCCCGTGGAACCGCGTCAGCAAATAATCAAACTGAATCGCGCGAATGGAGACGAAGCGCGTCAAGTCGAAATCCAGTCCGCTGCCGAGCGCCGCGGCGAAGGAGGTGTTCGCGGCGGGGCTGATGGTGTACAGCCCGATCAAACCCGAGCCCGTCGATTCATGCGCGACGCCAAAAAGCAGATGCGCGAACGGAGAGATTCTTCCCGGCGCGGACACCTGCGTCCCGAACAGGTACGTTTGCAGATGCGTCGTGACGCCCTGCGCCGAACCGGAGACGCCGCTGAAATCCGCTTCCAGCCCGAGCCCGTGATTCGTTTTATACACCCCGGAAATTTCCAAGCCGCTCAAATTGCCCCTGGGAGCGAATGTGCTCGAGGGGCACACGGGCCCGGGGCACAGGATCGTCCCGGACAAATTCACCGGCACATGGCCAAACGAGTAGCCGGCGAAGAGTTCGATTTTGTCCTGCGCGTGCACGCTCGCGGGAACAACAAACACCAGCGCCGCGAGCACGGCCAGCGAAGAGAGCTTGCGCATCGACATCACAGATTGAAACGCTATCGTAAGGCAGCCCCTCGACCAAGCGCAATCATCGCGATGATTTCCTGGACGCAGCGCGGCGAGAATCGGGCTAGAATGGCGCGACGCGGTGCCGGCGCGTGGGAGGCTTGCGGGAAAGATGGCGGCGGGAACGATGATCGCGTGGGTGGCGGGGCTGGCGGTGGTCGCGGTGATTCTGTGGGACGTGTTCGAGACGATTATTCTGCCTCGGCGCGTGACGCGGCTCTTCCGGCTGGTGCGTTTGTTTTACCGCTGGACGTGGATTCCCTGGCGGGCCGTCGCCTGCGCCGTGCGAAAGCGCAATCGCCGCGAATCGCTTTTGAGTTACTTCGGCCCGCTGTCTCTGCTGGCGCTTTTTGCTGTGTGGGCCGTGGGGCTTATTTTCGGATTCGCGCTGCTGCATTACGCGGCAGGCTCGGCCATCAGCCTCGCGCCGAACGAGCATCGCGGCTACTTAGCCGATCTTTACCTGAGCGGCACCACTTTTTTCACGCTGGGCCTGGGCGACGTGACGCCGCAGACGGAACTGGCGCGCGTGATCACGGTGTTGGAAGCGGGAATCGGCTTCGGATTCCTCGCCGTGGTGATCAGCTATTTGCCCGTGCTGTATGGGGCGTTTTCGCGGCGCGAAGCGAATATCTCGCTGCTCGACGCGCGCGCGGGCTCGCCGCCGACCGCCGCGGAATTGCTCCGCAGGCACACGCAGCCGCACAGCGTTCAGGCGCTCGAGCAATATCTGCACGACTGGGAAACCTGGGCCGCGGAGCTGATGGAAAGTCATCTGTCGTATCCGGTGCTCTGCTATTTTCGCTCGCAGCACAACAATCAATCGTGGCTCGCGGCGCTGACGACCATTCTGGATGTCTCCGCGCTGCTGATCGCCTATGGCGAAGGCTCGCTGCGCTGGCAGTCCAAGCTGACCTTCGCGATTTCGCGCCACGCGGTGGTGGATTTGGCGCAAGTGATGAATTGCGCGCCGCTCGAATCCGACGGCGAGCGTTTGTCGCCCGCCGAGCTGCAAAAATTGCGCGCGCTGCTGGTGGCCGCGAAACTTTCGCCCTGCTGTGAGCAGCGGCGGGAACTGCGTGAAGAGGATCAGCGCCTGGGCGATTTGCGGCGCATGTACGAGCCATACGTGGCCGCGCTTGCCGATCGCCTGCTCATGCCCGTCGGCGATTGGGAGCCGAAGGCGAAGGCCGTCGATAACTGGCGCACCAGCGCCTGGGCGCGCATCTCGACGGACGCGACTATTTCGCCGCTGGCGGACACGGAAGAAAAGGAGCACTTCTGAGCAGCGAACAAAGTTCTAGCGCAAAAAGCGCAAGTGCAAAAATAAACGCGCCCGGCGATGCCGCGAAGTTTCGCCGGGCTTTGTTTCTGATGGTGGTGGTGGCGCTGGCCGTGCGGCTGTGCGTGATTCCCATTTTCCTCCCGAAGCGCCTCAATCCCGAGCAAAACCACTGGCGCTTTGCCTATGAGACTGGCCGCATCGCACAGTCGATTGTCGAGGGACACGGATTCGGCAGTCCGCTGTTTGCAAACACCGGGCCAACCGCGTGGATGGCGCCAATCTATCCTTATTTCGTCGCGGGCGTATTCAAGATTTTCGGACTCTACACGAAAGCTTCGGCGCTCGTTCTCCTCTCGCTGAACGCGCTGATTTCCGCTCTCACCTGCGTGCCAATTTTTCTGTTTGCTCGAGAGAGTTTCGGAAACCGCGTGGCGATGTGGAGCGGCTGGGCCTGGGCGTTTTTTCCGTACGCCATTTATTTCCCCGTGAATCGGATTTGGGACACCTGGCTCGCCACTTTGCTGCTCAGCATTTTGTTTCTGATGGCTTTGCGCTTGCGGAATTCCTCCCGGACTTTGTCTTGGATCTATTACGGCGCGCTCTGGGGCGTGGCCGGGCTGACGGATCCCAGCGTGCTTTCCGTTCTCCCAGCCTTGGGCATCTGGGTCTGCTATCGTCGCCACAAGCAAGGGCTGCGCTGGTTCGCGCCAAACGTCGCGGCCGCGATTGTGTTCGTCGCCGTGCTAACGCCGTGGTTTGTGCGTAATTACCGGATGTTTCATCAGTTCATTCCCATCCGCGACGATCTCGGGTTGGAATTGCACGTGGGCAACAATGGCGACACTTCGAGCTGGCATCCGACCATGGCTGGACCCTGGCATAACGAAGCCGAGTGGAACGAGTACGTGCAACGCGGTGAATTGGCCTACATGGCCGATAGAAAACGACAGGCGCTGGCGTACATTCGGGAGCATCCCGTCTGGTTCGTGGGAGTCGCGTTGCGGCGTGTTATGTACATCTGGACGGGATTCTGGAGCTTCAACCGGCAATACCTTGCCGATCAGCCTTTTGATCCGCCCAATATTTTCTTTTGCACTTCGTTGACCATCCTGATGCTTCTGGGGTTGCGCCGCGCGTTTCGCGACGCTCTACCAGTGGCCGCGCCCTACCTTCTGGTGCTTTTGTTTTTCCCGCTGATTTATTACGTAACGCATCCGGAGGATTGGTATCGCCGGCCGCTCGATCCGTTCTGCATGGTGCTCGCCGTGTACGCGATTGTGTCGTGGCGGCGTCCGCGGGCAAGCCAAGCCGCGCAGCCGACGTGAATTACGCTGCATTTGCGAACGCCCTTGGCCGACGCACCGCGACGAGCGCGGAGATAGATTCCTCGGCGAAGTTGCGGGGCCTTGCCGATTCGGGATAAAGTATCCGACGCATGCCGCCTCCTAAACCGTTTCGCCTCAACGGCAATCCTCTGCTTCGCGTGTGCCGTTCTCCGGATCGCGCCTCTGCGCCCGCACATCTCGCGGCTGCGATCGCCCTGCTGCTCTTGGCTGGCTGTGGCGGAGGCAGCAGCGCATCCGCGCCGCCGCAGAAGACCACGCCGTCGATCACCTGGGCGAATCCTGCGCCAATCACCTACGGGACCGCGCTATCCGGCACGCAATTGGACGCGACCGCCTCCGTGGCCGGAGTTTTCGTCTACCAGCCCGCTGCGGGCATCACGCCTGCAATCGGCACGGACACGCTGTCCGCCACATTCACTCCCGCGGACACGGCTGATTACACCACCGCGACCGCCTCCGTGCAGTTGGTCGTGAATCCGCAGCCGCTCCAGCAGTCGGGGACGTGGACGCCCGCCCCGTTCAGCAGCGCCAACGGCGGCCCGGCCTTCGGCCTATGGCTGCTGACGGATGGGACGGTGCTTTCGCATGGCGGCGATCTTCACCAGTGGGTGAAACTGACGCCGGACGCTCAGGGAAACTACGCCAATGGCAGTTGGACTGTGCTCGCGGACAGCAATTACGGCCGAGGCGCCGCGCAGGAGCACGTCTTACGCGACGGCCGATTCTACGAGGCTGGTGGCGAATATATCTATTTCTGGCCGCCGGGATCCTCGAGCAGCGACCACAATTCGGTTGAAATCTACGATCCTCTGGCGAACACCTGGACCATCGCCGCGCCCGGCCTCTACGGCGACATTGGCGACAGCGGCAGCGCAACGCTCACCGACGGCCGCATTTTCGCCAGTTCGCGAACCACCGACGCCACGCAAATCTACGATCCCACGGCCAACGCGTGGACGCCGGAGGCCGCGAAGAGCGACTCGGGCGATGAAGAGAGCTGGGTCTCGCTTCCCGACGGCTCCGTCCTCGCCGTTTCCAATACCACGCAAAACCGTTACGACCCCTCGGTCAATCAGTGGAGTCCCACGGGACCCGTGCCGCCCGGCGTGAAATTCGGCGACGTTGGCCCTGCCGCATTGCTCTATGATGGCCGCGTTTTCGTGCTCGGTTCTTATTCCACGGCGCTATACACGCCCGGGGCCACGCGTAGCGCGCCGGGAACGTGGGCCCTCGGGCCGGGTTTGCCCGATGGAAATAACACCGAGGACGTTGCCGCAATCGTCGAGCCCAACGGCAAAGTGATGTTTCAATCCTATCCGAATGGAAGCGCGGCGAACGTGCTCAACGAATTCGATCCGCAAACCAACACGATCACGCCCATCGTTCCGCCGAACGATCCGGCGATCCCGCTGGATTTTCTGGTGTTGCCCACGGGCCAGATTATCGTCACTTGCGGCGCCCTCGATTACATTTACACGCCGACGGGCGCTCCGAACGACGCGTCGCGTCCCGCCATCCAAAGCGTCACGCTCAATCCCGACGGCTCCTACACCCTGACCGGCACGCAGCTTTCCGGCATGGTGGCCACCGGCGAAGACGACATGACCATGGCGGAAAATTATCCGATTGTGTATCTCACCGACGCGGCGGGGAACGTCTACTATTCCCGCTCGTTTAATTTCAGCTCGATGATTCCGGCGACGCCGGGCGAAGTCGAGACCGCGCAGTTTACGCTGCCCGCCGCGTTGCCGCACGGAACCTACAGCCTGTACGTCTCCGCTGTCGGCGTCTCCTCAAAAACCGCCTATCCATTCACATACTAAGCCACGGCTTGCACGCCTGCGCGGGCCATTCAAGTCCGATTTGCGCGCGTGGCGGCGAAGATTCGCGGGGCGCTCTTGACACACCATCGTGGCTGCCGTATCTTCCCAGCACGGCGAATGTATGCGGGCCCATCTTTTTGCTGTAAATCACTGGCAAACATTGGAGCTTTTGAAACGCACAGCCTTGGAGGGGCGATGGCAACTGCCGTAACAGGAGCAGGCGACACCAAGAAGCTCTCGGCGAAATCAGCACAGGCCGGAGCAGGCCGGCGTTACGAGCATTTATTTTTCTCCGGGATGGCGCTTGTAATTCTGGGCGCCGTTTTTCGCGGCTTCGCGCGCACCTATTTTCTGGCGGGAGTGTTTCATGCGCCGCTGCCGAACCTGCTGATTCACATCCACGGGGCCGCATTTTCCTCCTGGATACTATTGTTTATCGCGCAGACGTCGCTCGTTTCCGCGGGCCGCGTGGACATACATCGCCGGCTGGGCATTGCTGTCTTCCTGCTGGCGTGCGCCATGGTCCTCCTTGGAGTTGCAGCGGCCACCAACGAGCTCGCAAGGGGCGTCCCGCCAACTATCGGGCCGAAGACTTTCTACGCCGTGCCGATGCTCGACATGCTGCTTTTTGCGACACTCGTCTTCTTTGCGTTCCGCGCGCGCTTCCATCCTGCTACTCACAAACGACTGATTCTGATTGCCACGATTGGCTTGACGGATGCCGCGTTTGCCCGCTGGCCCATATTTAGAGGTCATCTGAACGAAGCGTTTCTAGCGTCGTATGTGCTGATCGCCCTGTTAGCGGCGTACGACTTGTGGTCCACGCGGCGAATCCACCGCGCCACGCTCTGGGCCGGAGCCTTGGTGATCTTCGTCCACCAAGTGAGCTTGCCCATTGGCCGAACAGCCGCGTGGCACGCGTTCGCTACTTTGGTGCAACCTTTCGGCCATATTTTCTCCTGATGCCAACGGGCGAAAAGCGCAAACCATCCCTTAGCGCCCTCCTGCTCGGACTGATTCCTTTTATTGCGATGTGCTTCTCCGTATCCCTCTGGGATCGCGTGTTTCCGATGGTTCTGGGACTTCCCTTCAATCTTTTCTGGCTAACTTCGTGGATTCTGCTGACGCCGCTCTGCATGTGGGGCGCATACAGGCTCGAGACGCGGCAAGAATCCGCTCGCCGCGTTCCGCGCAGCGGCGGAATCGAGGACGCGAATCAATGAGCGCCAGCTCAACCGCATTAACCGTGATGTGCCTGATTGTGGCCGCGGGCGCCGCGCTGGGATTTTATGCTGGCGCGCACCGCAAGATGGATCTGGAGCAATGGGCCGTGGGCGGCAGAGGCTTCGGGACGTTGCTGATCTGGCTTTTAATGGCCGGCGAAGTTTACACCACGTTCAGTTTTCTGGGCGCGAGCGGCTGGGCGTACTCGCGCGGCGGCCCGGCGCTGTACATCCTCGGTTACCTTTCCTT
The DNA here is from genome assembly GCA_035533415.1 of Candidatus Limnocylindrales bacterium. Lineage (GTDB taxonomy): Bacteria > Acidobacteriota > Terriglobia > Acidiferrales > UBA7541 > DAHUXN01. The sequence goes on along the minus strand of DATLTU010000049.1, from coordinate 32,292 downwards.
GGCCTACGTTGTTTCGTTTTACATTTTGCCGCAGCTCTGGGAAGTGGCCCGCGCTCATAAATTGCAGACGCAGTCGGATTTTTTCGAGACGCGCTACAGGAGCAAAAATCTGGCCGCGTTTGTTTCCATCATCGGCGTGGTGTTCCTGATTCCGTACATACAACTGCAGCTCACGGGCCTGGGAATCATCGTTGAAGTTGCCAGCTCCGGCGCCGTCGCGCGGACGGCCGCAACCGTGATCGCCGCAGTGGTCGTGGCCGCGTTCGTCTTCACCAGCGGAGTGCGCGCGGCGGCGTGGATCAGCGTGGTGAAAGACATTCTGCTGCTCGGCGCGGCGGTGGCCATCGGCATTGTCGTGCCATATCATTACTTCCACGGAATCGGCCCGATGTTTGCCGCCATTGCGCGCGCGCATCCCGCGCACCTGACGATGCCGGGCGCCACGAAAAACCTGGGCCACGCGTGGTATATCTCCACGGTCCTGCTGAATTCGCTGGGCCTCTACATGTGGCCGCACAATTTCGGGGCGTCCTTCACGGCGAAGAGCGGCGACGTCCTCAGACGAAACGCCGTGGTCATGCCGCTTTATACCATCACGCTGCCGCTGATTTTTCTCGCAGGTTTCGCCGCGCTGATGGTCATTCCCGGACTGAAAAATGGGGATCTGTCGCTTCTCGCGGTGGTGCAGCGGACCTTTCCGCCGTGGGCGCTGGGCGTGATTGGCGGCGCGGGCGCGCTGGCGGCCATGGTTCCCGCGTCAATTTTCACGCTGACCGCGGCGACGCTCTTCGCCAAGAATTTCTACCGCTCGATTTTCGCGCCAACGATGAGCGATGCGCGCGTGGCCATACTTGCGAGAGTCATGGTCGGATTCGTGATGGCGGTCGCACTGTATTTCGCGATGCACAGCTCCACGACGCTGGTGAATCTGCTGCTGTGGGGATATGACGGGGTGACGCAATTCTTCCCGGGAGTGGTTCTCGGCCTGTATTGGAAAAGAGTCACGCGCGCCGGTGTTTGGAGCGGAATGGCGGCGGGCATTGCGGCCTTGGCCGTTTTGCTGCTTGGCAAGCACGACCCGATTTTCGGCGTCAACGCGGGATTCGCTGCCCTGTGCGTCAATTTTGCGGTTGTAGCAGGCGTCAGTCTGCTGACCCCCGCCGAGCGCAGCGGATTCCACGAATCGCTTCAAACCAGCACCGAAGCTTAGGCGCGGCGATGGAGGGAATTGCGCTTGCGCGAGAGATAGTCGCGCGCGATAATGCGCGTGCCTGTCCTTTGAGGCGTGCCTGCCCGCCCAGGCCGGCCTGCCCGCCGACGCGGGACCGCGGCGACCGGACCCGGTTTTGAGGATTCTCATGCGAGATTCATTCCCAGCTCCCGGAAGGCGCATTTTCGCCTCGTTTGCCACGCGCTTCGTTGCGTCGTTTGTTTCGCTTCTAGCGCTCGCGATTGCGCTTGCTCCTGCCGCGCGCGCGCAAAATTTCGCGGACAGCTCGAAATGGGAACTCGGCGGGCACTACGCTTTTCTCAGCCTTCCCTCGCAGTGCAACGGCATCTCGACGTGCGAATCGAGCAATTCCGGCTTCGGCGCAAACCTCACCTACAATGCTTCGTCCTGGATCGGCGTCGACACGGAGATGGATTTCTTCGGCAACAATGGCGATCCCGCGACGCTGACCACCGGCGGCGCGGTCACCGAAGGCCTTTTCGGCATTCGCCTCGGCCCGACCACGCGCCGTTGGGGCCTCTACAGCGTGGTGCGCCCCGGCTTCGTGACTTTCAGCAACGTTTTGGCGAGCGCGCAGCCGACATTCCTTACCGGCGCGGCACGTGGCGCGGCTGGCGCGCCTCCGCAATTCTCCGCCGTCTTGAATTATCAGGCTTCCACGACGTCGCCCATCGCCATGCTCGGCCCCACGCGCGCCACCGATTTCGCGTTCAATTACGGCGAAGCCATCGAGTATCGCCCCACAAAACACGCCGCGTTGCGCTTCGATATCGGCGACACCATCGTCAGCTACCCCGGTTCGAGCCTCGGCGCGGCCTATCACCAGCACAATTTCCAAATCTCCCAGGCGATCATCTTTCGCTTTTAGCGGCGATATGCAGAAAATCACTCCCTGCCTGTCGTTCGACGGCAAGAGTAGGGGCGAGGCTTGATATTGTCAGGGAGATTGCGTAACCTGTGCTTACTTTGACAGAGTAGCGCGGTCGCATCGACCGCGTGACAATTTCAGGGCGGCCCGCGGGTCGCCCTTTTTATTTATCGTCGGTGAACCGTCACACCCCCACACGCATCGCCCGCGCGCGAAGCCAAAACCGAGTGCTTCATAGCCCGCACACTCTAGCCTGATTTCCCGCCTCCGCCACAACGTAAAGATGCTGCCTAATTGTGCGCCGGCAGAGGTTCGGCGATTCCGTTGTGGCTATCGCACGTCCCACCCACGCCAATGCCATAGGGCCTGTTCTGAACCTTAATTGGCGCAGATAACTCTTCGCATAGGTCCGTTTTCCACCGGCCAGCGTCGTCCCGCCAAGTAATTTCGGCTATCAAGTACACTATGGACTGATTATTTTTCCATTTCCTGTAATCGTCATTGCTCATCGGAGCACTCACTCCAGTGAAATCCTGCACTTGGTTAATCGCAAGAGATCGAGCTAGCTTCCACACACGACGTCGGTTTCGTTCTTATGGATTCAAGGCGATCCGCTCGCTCAACGTTCAAGTGTCGGCCGAACTGTCGGCCGAACCGCCTCGCGGGTGCACTGCATGTGCTATGCTTTTCCGTTGGTTTGCATAAGCGCATTTGGGGGCTGCGGAATGAACGCAAGAATTGAGAAGGACTCGCTGGGCCAGAGAGAAGTGCCCGGGGACGCGTATTACGGAATTCAGACGCAGCGAGCGATTGACAACTATCCGATCAGCGGTTATCGAGCGCACGCAAAGTTGATTCAGTCGATTGGCTTCATCAAAAAGGCCGCGGCGCTTTCCAACGAAGAGTTGCGGCTCATTTCGCCGCGCCTGGCGCGGGCCATTGCGCGCGCCGCCGATGAAGTGATCGCGGGAAAGCTAAACGATCAATTCGTTGTCGACGTCTATCAGGCCGGGGCCGGCGTATCGTTTCATATGAATGCGAACGAAGTGATCGCGAACCGCGCTATCGAATTTCTGGGCGGCAAGCGCGGCGACTACTCCGTGTGCCATCCGAACGATCACGTTAACTTCGGGCAATCGACGAACGATGTGTTTCCGACGGCGATGCGGCTGGCATCGCTGCTTCTCTTCGACGATCTCCTGGTAGCGCGCGAAAAACTGGAAACTTCGCTGGCGCGCAAGGGCAAGGAATTTGATCGCATTCTGAAATCTGGCCGCACGCACATGATGGACGCGGTCCCGATCCGCCTCGGACAGGAGTTTCGCGGCTATGCGACCGCGATCCATCGCGCGGGCGAAGTGATCCGTAGCGCGCAAGATTTATTGCGAGAAATCGGACTGGGAGGTTCGGCGGTTGGCACAGGCGTCAACACGCATCCGAAATATCAGAAACTCGTAGTGGCGAAGCTGAGCCGAGTGTCGGGACAGCGGCTCGAGCCTGCTGAGGATCTTCGGTACGCGATGCAATCGAATCTTGCCATGTCCGTCGCGTCTTCGGCATTGCGCAATCTTGCCCTGGAACTGATTCGCATTTCCAATGATCTGCGCTTGCTCTCCAGCGGGCCGAACACGGGACTCGCGGAAATTTTACTTCCCGCGCTCCAGCCGGGATCGTCGATCATGCCCGGGAAAGTGAATCCCGTGATGGCGGAACTCACCGCCATGGTGGGTTTTCAAGCCGTTGGAGCGGACGGAGCGACGGCGCTCGCGGTGCAAGCCGGCCAATTGGAATTAAACGTGATGATGCCGACGATGGCGTGGAACGTTCTTCACACCGCTGAAATCCTGAAGAACACAATGCGCGTGCTCGCGGAGAAGTGCGTCGACGGAATCAAGGCCAACGAAGAACGCTGCCGCTATTACGCTCACGCCACGATTTCCGTGGCCGCCGCTCTCAACCCGTATATCGGTTACGCCGCCGCCGCGGAGATCGCCAAGGAAAGCGTGAAGACGGGAAGGCCGGTGACGGAGATTGCGCTGGAGCGCAAGCTGCTGGACGAAACATTACTTAAGGAAATTCTGGATCCCTTCCGAATGACGGAACCGGCCGCGCCGATTCGCGCGGCGCGCCGCAAGCCAAGAAGCGCGCGCAAAAAATAGGGGCGGAACGAGAAACGCGCCGCAATTTATTGTCTGGGATTACCGCGGCATAAAAAGCCAGCTACGACGCGCGCGCGACCTTCGGCGGAGGCCATGGTTCGAGAAGCTTCTCTTTGCGGAAGATCATGGCATTAATGTCGTAGGGCGCCAGTTCGAATCCGTGTCCATGGGTGATTGCATCCGTAGGGCACGCCTCCACGCAATAGCCGCAGAAAATGCAGCGGGAATAATCGATGTTGTACGCTTTTGCGTAACGCTCGCCCGCTGAAATGCGCGTGGTTTCCGTGTTTTCGGCGGCCTCGATATAAATGCAGTTCGCAGGGCACGCGGCAGCGCAGAGAAAACATGCGACGCATTTCTCGAGGCCATTTTCGTCGCGCTGAAGCACGTGGATGCCGCGATAGCGCGCCTGGAAGTGTACTGGCTCCGCCGGATAGTTTTCCGTGGTGGGCTTTTTGAACATCGCCTTGAACGTCACCTTAAAGCCCTTATAAAGGACGATGAACGTGCGGCCGAATTCCTTGATCACCGATGCCATATCAATTCACTCTAACAAAGACGCTTCGCGCTGGCAAACGTAATTCCCTGACTGATTTTCCGAGTTTCCCCGCGCCATTCGTTACTCTCCCGGCGGCGCGACGGGCGCCGGCTCTTGCGGACCCGCGCCGCCAGTGATCGCCGCGACGATTTGCCTGCCGTGAAAACGGCCATTTTCAATGAAGATTTCGCCGGTATGCAAACCGCCGATCAGCACTCCGGCCAAATAAATGCCGGGCACATTGCTTTCGAGCGTTTGAGGATGGCAATCGGGTTTGCGTGTCTTGGGATCGAGACGAACTCCGAGGCTTTCCAAAAAAGAAAAATCCGGATGATAGCCGGTCATGGCAAAGACGTGAAAAGCAGGCAGCTCTTTCAGGCCGCTTCCATTCCGCACAATGATCTTTTCAGGCTCGAATCCGGCGACGCGCGTCTCAAAGAGCGCGTGAATTTCGCCGGAGTTGATGCGGTTTTCGATGTCAGGCTTAACCCAATACTTGAGGCTCTTGCCCAGTTCGGCGCCACGATGCACGAGCGTGACTCTGGCGCCGGAGCGAAAGAGATCAAGAGCAACTTCCGCTGCGGAATTTTTAGCGCCGACGACTACAACGTCCTTTTCCCAGAAGGGATGCGCGTCACGGTAATAGTGAGAGACGTGCGGCAAATCCTCGCCGGGAACGTTTAAGAGATTGGGCAAATCGTAGTATCCCGTTGCCAGCACGATCTTGCGCGCGCGATATTGCTTCGCCGTTCCTTTGGCGTCGCGCGAATGAACGACGAACGCGCCGTCATGGCCGCTGAGACCGTCGACTTTTTCGTACAAAGTCAGTTCGATCGCGTAGTGCTCGACGGCCCGGCGATAGTATTTCAGCGCTTCGGCGCGCGTGGGCTTGCCGCTCGCCGTGGTCATCGGGAGGTCGCCGATCTCCATGCGCTCGGGCGTGGTGAAGAACTGCATATTGACCGGATAGTGGTAGAGCGAATTGCAGAGGCAGCTCTTGTCGATGACCAGCGGACGCAGGCCCGCGCGCTTCGCTTCGATGGCGCAGGCGAGTCCCGTGGGCCCCGCGCCGATGCAAATTACATCGAACTCGGAACTCATCCGGCGCTGCCGCCTTTCGTTGCGCTAGTCATATGCTCTCGACGTGCTCTTCGCGCATCATCTAAGTTTCCCTCGTTTCGCTCCCGCTTTCGACCTTTTTTTGCGGTGCCATCCCCGCGCGCTGTTGTACCTTCCTGGTCTGTGACTTCGGTCAAGGGCAGGTTCCCGAGGCGGCGGCGAAGCTCGCGATTTCTGTGTCGGTTTTTTGGTCTGGATTGAAACGCATCTTACGTACGTGCTGTTCAGGCTCCGCTGCCGAACCGCGTGCTTGGTTGCGTCTTGTCGCGGGTAATGGCCCTCTGGTATGATGGCTATCAGAAGAGGAAACAATGAAGAATGCGGAAAAGCTCGAACGGGCGACGGACAAGCTGCACGGCATCATCAAGGAGCATCTGTCGAAGTTTCCTGCGGAAGACCAGGAACGCAGATGGGCTGCACTGAAGCGGTATGTCAGCGGCGCTGCCTCTGATAAGTCCGCCAAGCCTCAAGGGCGTCGTGCCAGGCAGGCGAGTCATCGGCGATCCCCAGTACGCGTAACGCACCGATAAACAATTCCTCATCTGGCAGGGTCAATAGCTCACGGATAATCTGCCTCTCTTTTCGCCGTTCCTCAGCAGCGGCTTCTTTCGCGGGCGGCTTCCATCCCAACTCATCTGTCATAAGCGGGAAAAGATACCACGCCTGGGACAACGCAAAAAACCATTTCGCGTAGGTGAAACGCGCGAAAGAAGAGAAAACGTCATGCTGGGTGCAACGCACAGCACAAACCCACAATTGAAAGACGTCGCGAAATCAGGCGGCGGAGAAGCGGGAGCCGGCTTCGAGTTCGGCCAAAATGGAACGCAAAGCGGACACCAAGTCGTCCCGCGAAATTTGGCTGCGGCGGAACTGGATGCGGAAGTGATAGGAAGAATCCGGAGAATGGTAGTCGAAGACGAAGGGGCGCGGACGCACTTCCCTGTCGTTTTCTTCCTGGCGGACGCGGCGGGCTTCGTCGCGGGTCAAGCCGCTCTGCGCGATTTGCATGACGATCTCATGCATCTTTTTCTCATTGGGCTGGCGGGCGACCTGCAAGAGAAGCGATTTGGTAACGATGCCCTTCTCGATGCACATCCGGCGAATCGATTCTGGAATCAAGCGGATCGAAAGCGTTTCGGTGACGGACGAGCGCGCGCGGCCGATTTTCTTGGCGATGTCGTCGTGGGTGTAATCGAACTGCTCGGCGAGGCGATACAGGCCGTCAGCTTCCTCGAACGCGGTCAAATCCTTGCGCTGAAGATTTTCGATGAGCGCGAGTTCGAGAGTTTCGGCGTCGTCAGCGATTTTTTCGATGCACGGCAATTCGCGCAGACCGGCACCCTGGGCCGCGTGGTAACGGCGCTCGCCGGAAATAATGTAATACGCGTCTTCGCGCGGCATGAAACGCACGAGCAGCGGCTCGAGAACGCCCTTCTCGCGCACGGATTGAATCAGCTCGGAGAGATCACCGAGCACCTTGCGCGGCTGGTCCGGGTTCGGATGCACCTTGTCGATGGGAATCATGCGGCCAACCGATGCGCCGCTGAAACTCGTGAGGGTTTCTACGTAGTGCGCGTCATGCCGCATCTTGAGAGTGATGGGTAACCCGATCCGCTTCGACACGTTGAATAACCTCCATGGAGAGCTTCTTATATTCTTCCGCGCCGGGCGATTTGGGCGCGAAGCTGAAAATGGTTTCCTTGTAGGCCGGGCTTTCCTCGAGGCGCACGTTCTTGCTGATGCGCGTCTTGAAAAGCGCCTCGCCAAAGACGGCGCGAATCTGCTCGTGCGTGTCGCGGGAGATATTCGTCCGGCGATCGAAGAGCGTGATGACCACGCCGAGCACTTTCAGATCCGGATTGGGACGCGAGCGGATGCGCGCATACGTTTCGAGCAGGTCGTCCGTTCCCTCGATGGCGAAGTACGCCGCTTGAATGGGCACGAGCAAGTGCGTCGCGGCCACCAGCGCATTCACGGTCAAAATGCCGAGCGCCGGCGGCGTGTCCATGACGATGAAGTCGAAATCCTTCAGGATCGGAGACAGCGCGTCTTTCAATTTGTATGGCGCGTCGAACGCACCGGCGAGCTGCTGCTCGAGGCGCGCCAGCGAGAGCTTCGCGGGAGCGAGAAACAGATTCGGGTCCTTGGTGGGCTTGATGACTTTCGCCATTTCGGGCGCATGATCGCCGAAAACGTCGAACATGGAAACCTGGACATCTCCCGCGTCGAGGAATGCGATGGTTGCATTGGACTGCGGATCGAGATCGATGAGAAGGGTTCGTTTTTTGCGCAGCGCAAGGGCCGCCGCGAGGTTGATCGCGGTCGTCGTCTTGCCGACGCCGCCCTTCTGATTGGCAATTGCCAGGACAGTTGTCAAAAGCGCCGCCACTCCTTCGGCAACAGGAGGACTACATATAGCATAGCCCGCCCGAAGCCTACAATAAGTAGGCCAAATGTACCGGGACTAGCCCGCCGTGCGCAAGCGAAAAAACTATTTTTCTCGGGCGGGAGGAGGCCGCCCGTGGAATCCGCTGGGAAGACGATTGTTACAGCTACATCTTATAACGGCCCAAATCTTCGTCGTTCAGGTTCTCGAGCCAGCGCCGCAGTTCTTCGGTCGAGGTCTTTTCCGTGGCGCTCGCGGAGTTCTTGGAAACCTTAAAAACTTCCTCGTCGACGAAAATGGGGCAATCGAGGCGCAGCGCCAAAGCGAGAGCATCGCTGGGGCGCGAATCGAGCGACATCATGTGACCCTCGCGCTCCATCCAGATGACGGCGTAAAAAGTGTCGTCTTTCAAGTCGCTCACCACAACTTTCTCGACGTGAACGTTCAAGCCCATCAGGACATTTTTCAGGAGATCGTGGGTCATGGGCCGGGGAGTCTGAACTTTCTCGATTTCCAGAGCGATGGCGTTGGCTTCGTAGATGCCGACCCAGATGGGCAGCGTGCCGCTTCCCTGCACCGCGCGGAGCACGACAACGGGCATGTTCGTCACCGGATCCATCATTAACCCGCGGATTTTGACTTCGCGTTCCATGGGGCCCTCCCGCAGGCTCGTTCAGTTCACCTGCACTCCGATGAGGCTGTTCGGTCCTGCCGCGGTGATCTCTACGCACCGATATTGTCCCAGAAGACTTTGCTCGTGCGAAGTGAAATTTACAATGCGGTTGCTGGTGGTGCGCCCGGACCACTGGCCGCGCGATTCATGATGCCCGTCGACGAGCACTTCGAACGTTTGCTGAAGGAGCGACTGATTCGCGGCGAGCTGAATGTCGCGCTGGCGCTGCTGGGTCATGGCGAGCCTGCGGCCCTTCGCGTCCTCGGGTATCGCGTCCGGCATATTTTTCGCCGTGGTATTGGGCCGCGGCGAATATGTAAACGCGAAAACGCCGTCGTAGCGGACTTCGTTCAAAAGCGAAATGGTATCGGCGAAATCGGCTTCGGATTCGCCGGGGAATCCGACAATTACGTCGGTGGTAATGCTGATGGGACGCCGAGCGGCGCGAATCCAGCTGATTTTCTCGAGATATTCGTCGCGCGTGTAGGTGCGCAGCATTTCCTTCAAAACGCGCGATGAGCCGGACTGCACCGGCAGATGAATGTGATCGCAGAGGGCCGGCGTGGCGTCGATGGCTTCGACGATCTCGCGCGTGAAGTCGTTCGGATGCGAAGTGGTGAAACGGACGCGGCGGATTCCGGGCGTCCCGGCGACGGCACGCAGCAATTCGACGAAGCTCATGCGCCGAGGCGACGGATCGCGGTAGGAATTGACCGTCTGGCCGAGAAGCTGCAGTTCCGTGTAGCCGGAATCGGCGAGGCGCCGGACTTCCTCCAAAACGGATGCGCTGGCGCGGCTGCGCTGGGGTCCGCGCGTGTGCGGCACGACGCAATAGGAGCAAGCGTAGTCGCAGCCCTCGATAATTGTGAGGTAGGCGCGAAAGGGATTGTCGCGGCGCGTAATCTCGGTCTCGAAGGTCTCATCCGTGTCGAGATCGAGTCCCGTGACGTGTTGGCCGCCTGCTTCGAGCTCCGCGAGCATGTCGGGCAGCTTGCGGTAACTTGCCGAGCCGCATACCATGCGCACCCACGGCGCGCGCTGGAAGATGCGTTCGCCCTCCTGCTGCGCGACGCAGCCGAGCACGGCCACGATTTTGTCCTCTCCGAATGTTCCGCGAAACTCACCGAGCCGCGAGAAAATCTTCTGCACGGCTTTCTCGCGAATGCTGCACGTGTTGTAAAAAACCAGGTCCGCCGCCGCGGGCGAATCAACCGGCTGATATCCGCGCGAGAGAAGCACGCCGGTGACCTTCTCGGAGTCATGCACGTTCATTTGGCATCCGAACGTCTCCATATAGAAGGAGCGGCCGGCTCCGGGGCCGTTGCGCGCCGATGGCGGCGACGCAGGCTGCGCCAAGAGCGTTTCCAGGGGGATGTCGATCGTGTCAGCCATGTCTAATCCCGAAGTCTAGCACACGAGAAGCAGCCGCAGTTGAGGATACGACGCGCGTCCGCGCGTCGCGGGCGGGGCAAGCCCTGCCCCTACGATGCCACCCTGCGCGAGCAAAAATTCCTCCACGGGACATGAGCTACAAGAGCAGTGGAGAACTGGAGAAGGGCCGACGAATGTAGGGTACGCGCGTCGCGGGCGGGGCAAGCCCCGCCCCTACGAAACCACGCTTCGCGAGCAAAAATTCCTCCACGGGACATGAGCTACAAGAGCAGTGGAGAATTAGAGAAGGGCCGACGAATGTGTCGTTACATACACGAGAAACTATTCGATTGCGTGGGAACCGTTTGACCCATCCCAGTGCGTATGCTACGGTGAATTTTGGGGTTTGAGGACGCTTCCTCAAGGGGGGAAAAACATTTTGCAGGCCGCTTTTGTGATCCTCGCCGGACGGCTCGGCGCCATCTTCTTGCAAACGGGCTGGGTCGCGCGGATCGTTCTGATGATATTGCTTGCGCTCTCGCTTTTCTCCTGGTCCATCATATTTCAGAAATACCGCCTGTTCGCGACCGTCGAGCCGCGCACCAAACGATTCATGCAGCTTTTCCGCACGGGCCGCGGGCTTCCCGATCCCAACACGCTGCGCGCCGGCTCGAGCGGCTCCCCGTTCGTCAATGTTTACGATGCAGGTTACCGGGAACTGGAAGGGCAACTTGCCGGCGGCAATCCTCATCCGGGCAAGTTGAAGAACCCGCGCGCGATTCTCGTGGAGATGCAGATTGCCTCGGCGGATGAAGTTCGCGGAATGGAAAGCTGGATGCCGTGGCTGGCCACCATCGGTTCGATTTCAACGTTCATCGGATTGTTTGGGACGGTCTGGGGCGTGATGGACGCGTTCGCGGGATTGGGCGAAGCGGGAGAATCGAGCCTGCGCGCCGTCGCTCCGGGCATTGCCGACGCTCTGATCACCACGGCCGCGGGACTTTTCGCGGCGATCCCGGCGGTCATCGCTTACAATATCTATCTCCATCGCATACGCGATTTCGCAGTGCGCATGGACAATTTCGCCACGGAATTTGTCAGCAAGATCGAAACGCTCTACAGCTAGTGCGGCATGGCGCAAATCCAACGACAACCCGGAACAACGCTATCGGACATCAATATCGTTCCGTTCGTCGACGTGATGCTGGTGCTGCTCGTGATTTTCATGATTACGGCTCCGCTGCTCGAATCCGGGATTCGAGTGCAGTTGCCGAAAACAAAAACGGTGAAGGTCATCACGCAGGCGCGCATCATTATTACGATCGATCGCGCGCAGCGGCTATACCTCGGCAAAACGCCGGTAAACATCCATGAGCTTGGCACCCGCGTGCTGGCGCAGGACAAAGACGTGACACATACGCCTGTCTATGTCCGCTGCGATGCGGAAGTACCCTTTGCAACCTGGGCCATGGTCATGGACGCGTTAAAGCAGTCCGGCATCAATAATATTAGTGTGGTGACCAGACCGTTGAACGGCGCGCCACACACGCCCTGAGATGGATTTAAGCATTCCTCACCAATCCGCGCAGGACCTCAAAGGCCCGCTGGGCTATGCGGTGATTTTTCATCTCATTTTGTTCGGGGGACTGATCTCATCGACGTTGCTTTCCCATCGAGGTGAATTGTGGGGCGGCTCGGGAGGCCAGGGAACAATCAACGTGAGTTTGGTCGGAAGCGTTCCGGCGATCCCTCTGCCGAAGCCCGACGTGGTGACAACCAATCGCGTGGTGGATACGACAAAGGGCCTGTACGTATCCGTGCCGCAGCCAAAGCAGCCTCCGCCGCCGGACACCGCGAACGCCATTTACTTGCCGAAGTTCAGTAACACGAAGAAGCCCGACTACATCACGAAACCGTCGCACGTGCTCAAGAATCCCGCGCCGCCTCCGAAAAACGCGATTCCCTATGGCCAGGGAGGAACTCCGCAGATTCCCACGTCCACGTTTATGATGAATCAAGCGACGCGCGGAGGCTTGGGAGTTTCCGGAACCACCGGCGGCGGCTTCGGCACGCAATTTCCGTGGTACGTCGAGGCGGTGCAGCGGCGCGTGAGCGGCAACTGGCTGGAATCTACGGTTGACCCGACCGTTTCGTGGGCTCCGCGGTGCATCGTCGGCTTCCAGATTCTTCGCGGCGGCACGGTGGTGAATATTCAGATATTGCAATCCAGCGGAAATCAATCCGTGGATGCGTCCGCGATCCGCGCGGTGCAAAGTTCGAATCCGCTCGGCCAGTTGCCCGCGGGATATCGCGGATCGTACGTGGATGTGCAATTCTGGTTCGATTTTCGCAGGCAATAAGCGCGGAAATCGGCGAAACTGAGAGCGAGTTTTTCGGTGGGAAGTTAGGCTCGCAGTCCGAGGGGACGTGAGAATGAAACGGTTTCTGGGAAGTTTGGCTTCGGTTGTATTTTTTATTTTTCTGGCCGCTGCACCTCGAGCGGCGGCACAGGGAGTGATTCAGACCGGAACCGGCCTCGGCGTGCAGAAAGTGAAACTGGCCGTGCCGGATTTCGCGTCGCGCGACCCGCAAGCCGCGCCGCTCGAAACGGTTTTCCATCAAGTATTGATGGATGACCTGAATTATTCGGGCATCGTTGATATGGTCAGCCCCAGCTTTTATCCCGTCAATGCGCCGAGCGTTCCGAGCGAGCTGCGAGCCGCGGAATGGAGCCAGGCTCCCGCCAGCGCCTGGATGGTGGCTTTCGGCAATCTTACCGCAAGCGGGACTTCGCTTTCGCTGGCCGGTTACCTTTACGATGTTCGGCAAACACCGCCGCTCTCGATTCTGGAAAAAATCTATAATGGAGACGCGACGGAAAACGGCGCGCGGCAGCTCGCGCATGAATTTGCCGATGATATAATTTCAAGGCTGAGCGGCGGCATACCGGGAATCGCGCAGACGAAGATTGCGTTCGTAAGCAATCGCACCGGACACAAGGAAATCTGGGAAATGGACTACGACGGCGCAAACAAGAAGCAGCTGACGCACCTGGGATCAACGGCGCTGACTCCGCGATGGTCTCCAGACGATTCCCGCATTGCCTTTACCTGCTACGTGCCCTATCGCGGCATCATCTCCGCGCAGATTTGCATGTATTCCACGCTGACGAATCGCTTGATGGAATTTCCGCGCTTCCCGGGGACAACGGCTTCTCCCGCGTTTTCACCGGACGGCAGCAAAATCGCGTTTATGGCGACCGTGCGCGGAAACACGGAAATCTTTGTCACGGACACGTCCGGCCAGAACATCCACCGCCTGACCTATTCGGTGGGCGTCAACACTTCGCCGGTGTGGAATCCAAAAACGGGGCAACAGATCATTTTTGTGAGTGACCGGGACGGGCTGCCGGATCTTTTTGAAATGAATGCGGACGGCTCGAGCGTCCAGAAGATTGCGCTCTCGGGCGCCACCGGAGTGGCACCGGCGGACGTGCCGGACACCGGCTACGTGATCGATCCGTCGTGGTCACCGAATGGCGAGCTTCTGGCATTTAGCTGGCGGCGTCCCGCCGGAAATTATGATATTTACATCATGGATTTGGCCAGCCATCAGCTCGCGGAACTGACCCGCGATACAGGCCAGAACGAGCGTCCCAGTTGGGCGCCCGATGGAAGGCATATTGTGTTCGAGTCCACCCGTACCGGCTCGCTGCAGATTTGGACGATGCTGGCCGACGGGAGCAAAGCGCGTCAGTTGACTTTTTCGGGGCATAATGCATCACCGAATTGGTCACCCAAGTAGTCCGTGCTTTGCGTTTTGCGCAGTAGCCCTTGGTGCAGTAGCCTTACTTACTTACTAAATGGTGTGTACATATCTCATGTCAGCCCTGATCTGTTCTGCTCGCGCAGCCCAGGGCGCGAAGGAGGATTTTCGATGCAGAGCAGTACCGTTCGTAGACTTCTCGTGTTGTTAAGCGCATTTTCTCTTCTGGTGTTCGCAGGCGCTTGTAAGAAGAAGGTCGCGCCCGCGCCGCCTCCGCCTCCTGCGGCAGCGCCGCCGCCGGCACAGCCGACGGTGACGTTGAATGCCACATCCACGTCGATTCAGAGTGGCCAAAGCACGACGCTGAATTGGACCTCCACCGACGCTACCAGTCTCGACCTCGAACCGGGCGTCGGGAAGGTCGCGGCGCAAGGATCGTCCAACGTCAGCCCAACCGATTCCACCACGTACACGATTACGGCCACGGGGCCAGGTGGAACCGCAACCGCCAATGTAGCCATCACGGTTACGGCGCCGCCACCACCAGCCGCACCAGCGGCGGCTCCGAACATCGCGGACCTGTTCAGTCAGAACGTCACGGATGCGTTCTTTGATTACAACAAGTCCGACGTCCGTCCCGACGCCCGCGCCGCCTTGCAAAAGGACGCGGAATTCTTGCGCTCGTATCCGCAGGTCAGCGTGACGATCGAGGGGCATTGCGACGAACGCGGTTCGGAGGAATATAACCTCGGACTCGGCCAGCGCCGCGCCGAAGCGGCCAAGCAGTATCTGGTTTCGCTGGGCATCTCCGCTGACCGCATGAAGACCATGAGCTGGGGCAAGGAGCACCCGTTCTGCACCGAGCACAATGAAACGTGCTGGCAGCAGAATCGCCGCGCTCACTTTGTCATGGCTCAGCAGCAGTAGAATCGCGCTACGCCCGGTGCGCTGCGATGGAATCGCGTCGCAGCGCGCTGGCGTATCCTTTAAGGAGAGAATTCCATGCGGACAAGAACAATCATCCTCGCTCTCGCCGTTTTGCTTGTGGGCGCCATGGGAGGCGCGATGCTGGCCCCTCCGCCCGCGGACGCTGTTTCGCGCGAGATTATTCAGATTCAACAGACGGTCGGCCAAATTCTGCAGACGCAGCAGGATTTCCGCGCCGAGCTGGATGCGAAATTCGCCATCATGCAGACGCTCATCCAGCAATCGCTCGATTCGTCAAACCGCCTGAACGTGACCATGGGCTCGCTGCAAAAGACCATTCAGGACGCGCAGGCAAATAGCGGCGCAAGCACGACTTCGACCACTCAGCAAATGCAGGGCCTATCGGACAACATGCAGGACCTACAGGCCCGGCTTGCAAAGCTGGCGCAGCAGATGGCCGATATGCAGTCCACGCTGCAGAGTATCGACGCCAAAGTCTCCGGCAACACCGCGCCCGCCCCGGCCACCGACGGTGCGAATCCTGGCGCTGCACAAGACAATTCGGGGAGCCAGCCGCCGCCTCAGAGCGCAAGCCCAGCCCCGTCGAACTTGCAGCCGATCTCCGGCGCTACGCTCTATTCCAACGCGCTTCGCGATCTCAATAGCGGGCATTACGATCTATCCCGGCAGGAGTTTAGCGACTATTTGAAGAACTTTCCGGACGGATCCTTCGCCTCAAATGCCCAGTTTTATCTTGGCGAAATTTCTTATGCGCAGGGCCAATATGCCCGGGCCATCACGGCATACGATCGCGTAATCCTTAATTACCCGAAGAGCCTGAAGGTGGCGCCGGCCATGCTTGAAAAAGGGCGCGCGCTCCTGCAAACCAACAAGCGCATCGCGGCGGAGCGTGAGTTCCGTGAGCTGATCCGGCGGTTCCCAGGGTCAGACGAGGCGAAAAAAGCCGCCGCGGCAATCAGGCCAAGTCCTCGAACCCGCTAGCCGTCACCCCCTGTTGCACGAACGGCGCTCGTTTCGCCGCCTGTTCAGGTATACTCTCGATGTTCGGCCAAACTTACCGAGTGCAGGGGGGATACGCATGTCCGTGAATAAAGTGATTCTCGTCGGCAGGCTCGGCCGCGATCCTGAGACACGCTTCACCGGCAGCGGCCAGGCCGTGGCCAATTTCACCCTCGCCACGGACTCCACTTACAAGGATCGCTCCGGCGAGCGCCAGAAGCGCACGGAATGGCACCGCATCGTCGCATGGGCAAAGCTGGCCGAAATATGCCAGCAGTATTTGAAAAAGGGATCATTGATTTACATCGAGGGGCGTCTGCAGACCCGCGAGTGGGAAGACAAGGCCGGCCAGAAGCGCACAACCACGGAAATCGTCGCCTCTGAAATGAGAATGCTTGGTTCTCGCGGCGATTCCGCGAGCGCTGGCGCCTCGCATGCCGCCGAACCCGACGCCATGCCCGCGGCCGAAGACGTGGGCGCGCACGACGCAAATATCTCCGACGAAGACATTCCCTTCTAGCGGCGAAAAATCGATCTCTGCCGAATTTCGCGGCCGCCTTCAATCTATCGATTCGACAATCGTGGGGAATGCTTGCGGTGGAACATCTAACCGGGAGGGATTGCTGGCGTCCTGCTCGGGTGGTTCACCGGAAGAGATTCCTGGGCGTCGACGTCATCATCGGTATCGTCGTCCGGCAATTTTAACGTCGGCAAAACGTCGCGCGCGATCAAGCGCTTCTGGATGTGCATGTCCTTCCGCATTCTTCCATCGCGAAATTCGAGGGCGCGCCGCGCATAGTTCGCGATGTCCATCTCGTGCGTGACGAGCACCACGGTCAATCCTTCGTCTTCATTGAGGCGCTGGAGAATGTCCATGATTTCGATGCTGGTGCGGCTATCCAGATTTCCCGTCGGCTCATCCGCGAGCAGGATGGCCGGCTTATTGACGAGCGCCCGGGCGATCGCGACGCGCTGCTGCTGGCCGCCCGAAAGCTGCGAAGGATGATGCATGGCGCGGTCGGCGAGCCCCACGCGCTCGAGGGACTGCTTGGCCCGCGCGGTCCGTTCCTGCGCGGGAATACCCGCATACAATGTCGGCAGCTCCACATTCTCCAGCGCAGTGGTTCGCGAGAGCAGGTTGAACTGCTGGAACACGAATCCGATTTTCCGGTTTCGAATGTGCGCCAATTCGGTTTTGCTCAGTAGCGAAACGTCCGTGCCATCGAGCAAATACCGGCCCTTCGACGGGCGATCCAGACAGCCCAGAATATTCATCAGGGTGGATTTTCCCGAACCCGAAGCGCCCATGATGGCCACGAATTCGCCGCGTTGAACTTCCAGGGTCACTCCGCGAAGCGCATGCACCTGAATTTCGCCCAGGTCGTAGGTCTTGTGGACATTTTCGAGCGCAATTACAGTCTCTGACGCAACGGGTCGCGTGATTTCAGATTCTCCGGGAATCGTAGCTCCGTATGCCATGGGATTGGATGGGCCGCAAGAGCAGCGCCCGATCAGCGTCCTTCGTGTTTTCGTCGCTCCTCATCGAGCCGTTTTACAAACGCATCGAACTGCGAGCGCTGCGCGGGGGTCAAAATCGCGCGAATACTGTCGCGGCCCTGGTGGCGCACCTGATCCCATTTCGGGTCCCATTCGGCGTGTTCCTGCGCCGCAAGGGCCCGGAATTTCGGGCTCCACTCGGCATGCTGCTGCGCGTCAATCGCGTGGAATTTCGACTGCTCATCCGCAATGATTGCATCGAATTGCTTCTCCTGGGCCGGTGTAAGCCGCAGTTCGCCCTTTAGTTCCTTTACGATGTTGCGGTGACCTCGTTGCGCCTGCACATGAGCGTCCCAGCCATGCACTCCCACACCGCCCAGCGCGATGCCGAGGACGAACACGGAGGCCACCAATCCGACAGCCTTCCAGGAAATGCTATTGCCGCTCATGATATTTTTCCGCAATCGCCAGCAAGACTTGGTCTCCGCCCGAGGGAGGAGAAGACACGGGTATTGTCACGACATCTGTTTGGTGCGCCAGAGCCGTAGTTTCCGTTGGCGGAGCCGGGGGGTTGCCTGCTCGCAAGTCGTAGGTAAAAAGCAGGACGAGCGCCAGTGCCGCCGAAAACGCCAGCCGCCATGCCAGGGTTTCAATCGGATGCCAGAAACTTGCCTGCTCGCGCACCCATCGTTCCGCCACGCCGATTCGGGCCATCACGCCCCGCGTAAAGGCCGGCCCGGGATCGCCGGCTTCTTCAAAAACCCCGGCCAATCGGGACGACAACCGCGCGTCATCGAGCGCTGCGCGGCAATCGGGACAGAACTCGAGGTGTGCGGCCAAATTTTCCGCGAGGGGACGCGAGAGAGCCCCGCCCAAATAATCCTCGAGAAGGACCTCGAGTTTCTTACAGTCAATTTTATTTTGTTCGGACATTTTCGTTTCTCTCCGAACCTACGCTTATCGAGCTTCTCTTGCGTTGGGTCCCAACCGCCGCCGGTAGTTCTTCGCCAGACGCCGCCGGGCGCGGAACAGCCGAACCTTCACGGTGTTTACGTTCAGGTCCAGCATGGTTCCGATTTCTTCCACCGCGAAACCTTGCGCTTCCTTGAGAACGAGCATCGTGCGGTCTTCCTCGGAGAGATCCGCGAGCAATCGCTCGACAATCTCTCGCAATTCGGCGCGCTGGCCTGGATTGTCCGCAACGCCATCGGCGCTCACGAACTGTTCCACGCGGCGGGCCTGCTCCTCGCTCAAATCCGCCTCGTAACTGAGCGGCCGCACTTTCTTTTTCCTCAAATAATCCCAGCATTCGTTGACGGCAATCTTGTAGAGCCACGTCGAGAATGCCGACCGCATATCGAACCGCTGAATCGAGACGTAGGCTTTCAAAAACACCTGCTGCGCAACGTCTTCGATATCTTCGCGCCGGCGCAGAATCCCGCCGACGACGGCCGTGACCCTCCGCTGGTGTCTGCGTACCAGTTCCTCGAACGCATCGCTCGCGCCCTTCTGCGCTTGCCGGACCAGTTCGCGGTCGTCTGGCTTGCCGGTACGCGAAACAGCCGAAATTGCCAGAGCGCTTGCGGCCACGTATTTTGGGACGTTATCCATGCCTTCCCGGTTACATCGGACTGCCGCGAGTTTCGAACACTTAGCTCTTGCGGTAGTCATTCATTCATGTGACAATCCCTGCATGATAATCGGAGATCGTTTACGGTTGTTGCGTGAATTCAAGAAACTTTCTCAGGGCGACATCGAGAAGCGCACCGGCCTGCTTCGCTGCTATATTTCGCGAGTCGAGAATGGACATACCGTTCCGGCAATCGAAACTCTCGAGAAACTGGCCAGGGCCATGGAAGTCCCCCTGTACCAGCTATTCTACGACGGCGAAGAGCCACCCGAGGTGCCAAATCTTCCGAAGCGGAAGTCTTCGGACGATATTGCATGGGGCAGCAAGGGAAAAGAAGCGCGACTCCTTGGCCGGTTCCGCCGGCTCCTGGGACGCATCGACGACGGTGACCGCCGCTTATTGCTCTACATGGCCCAGAAAATGGCCAGCCGTTAGAGCCGGCGCTTCGCCTCGTTTTGCGGTTCACTCCCACTCGATCGTGCTCGGTGGCTTCGAGCTGATGTCGTAGACTACCCGCGTGATCCCGCGGACCTCGTTGACGACACGCACGGAGATCCGCTCTAGCACGTCCCACGGCAGGCGCACCCAGTCGGCCGTCATGGCGTCTTCTGATGCTACGACGCGGACCGCAATGGTATACCCGTACGTGCGGTAATCTCCCATCACGCCCACACTGCGCACGGGCAGAAGAACCGCGAAAGCCTGCCAAACCTTGTCATAGACTCCTCCGCGCCGAATTTCTTCAACTACGATGGCATCCGCGGCACGAAGGATTTCCAGCTTCTCCGGCACGATTTCGCCAAGTAAGCGCACGGCGAGGCCCGGCCCGGGAAACGGGTGCTTCGACAGAATTTCTTCGGGAAGACCCAGTTCCCTGCCGATCAATCGCACTTCGTCCTTGAAAAGATCCCGCAAAGGCTCGATCAATTCGAATGGCAAATCCTTGGGCAGCCCACCGACATTGTGGTGCGTCTTAATTACGGCCGAGGGTCCCTTGACCGAAACCGATTCGATGACATCCGGATAGAGCGTGCCCTGCACCAGAAAACGGATTTTCGCGTCCGCGTTTCCGGTCACGCCTGTCAGGCGCCGCGCCTCTTCCGCGAAAACCGCGATGAATTCCGCGCCAATGCGCTTGCGCTTCTCTTCCGGTTCGGTGACGCCCTTGAGCCGCGCCAGAAAGCGCTCCGAAGCACTGACGCCCGTGACATGCAGTCCCAGCCTTCCGCGCAACAGCTCGAGCGTTTCCTGAAATTCGTTCTGCCGCAGTAAACCCGTGTCGACGAACACATTCGTCAATCGGTCTCCGATGGCACGATGCACCAGCGCCGCGGCGACAGCGGAATCGACTCCTCCGCTAAGAGCGCACAACGCATGAGCATCGCCCACGCGCCGCCGAATGCCTTCGACCGTCTCGGCAATAAACGCAGCCCGATCCCAATTCTTTTTCGCTTCGCACACTTCGAATACGAAATTTCGCAGGATCTGCGTTCCTCGCTCGGTGTGCAGCACTTCGGGGTGAAATTCAACGCCGTAGAGGCGGCGCGCCGCGTCTTCGATGGCCGCCACGGCATTGTCCGTCCGGCCAATTGTTTCGAATCCCTCGGGCAAGCGGACCACGTGATCGCCATGGCTGTTCCAGACCTTAAGATGATCGGGAACGCCGCGGAAAAGCGCCGAATCTCGCTCACGATCCAGCACGCCGGGGCCGTATTCCCGGCGCTCGGCTTTTACGACGTTCCCGCCCAGCGTGCGCGCCATCCACTGCATTCCATAACAGATTCCGAGAACGGGCACACCGAGGGAAAGAACTTGCGGATCACAAACCGGAGCGTCGGGGTCGTACACGGAACTGGGTCCGCCCGAGAGCACCACACCGCTCGGTTCCAGGCGTTTGATTTCGTCGATCGACGCGCTGCACGGCAGAATGGCGGAGAACACTTCCTGCTCGCGGATTCGCCGCGCGATCAGTTGCGTATACTGGCCGCCGAAATCCAGGACCACAACTCCGCCGCGCGCGCTCACTCCAAAATCCCCGCCCTGAAGCGATGCCGGTTGCTCACCCGGAACTGCCGCGGAGTTCGCCATCCGAGTTATCCTTCTCGCGCGATTCGATTACCGCACGACGATATTCACGATCTTTCGCGGCACCACGATCGTTTTCACAATCGTGCGGCCCGCCAGCAGCGGCGCGATTCGTGGATCATTCACCGCGCGTTCGACCAGCTCATCCTCGCTCAAACCCTCACCAACAAGAATTTTGCCGCGCAGCCGCCCGTTGATCTGGATGATCACCTCGAACTGCTCTTCCTTGGCGAGGTCCTCGCGAAACGCGGGCCATTCGACGCGCGCCAGGCCTCCGGAATGCCCCAGCGTCGCCCACAGCTCCTCGCTGATGTGCGGCACGATCGGCGCGAGCATCAGAACAATCAGCTCGATAACATTCTTGATCACTCGAGGGTCCGCGCCTTCGTCAAGCGGTTCCTGGGCCTGCATCTCATTGACCAGTTCCATGATGAGAGCGATCGAAGTGTTGAAGTGCCAACGCGCCTCGAAATCATTCGTCACGCGCCGGAGCGTTTGGTGCGCCTGGCGCAGCAGGAGTTTCTCCTTCGCGCTTGCGTGCGTGAGATCCATCGCTCGGCTCTTCTCCGCCTCGACGCCGCGCAATTTTTCGGTATGGCGGTCGACGAGCCGGTAGACCTTATTGAGGAACCGCGCGCAGCCTTCGATGCCGTCCTCGTTCCATTCCAGATCCTTCGCAGGGGGCGCGGCAAAGAGCGTATACATGCGCGCCGTGTCGCAGCCATATCGCTGCGCCATTTCATCCGCGCCGACCACATTGCCGTGGGACTTCGACATCGCCCGGCCGCCCTTTTGCACCATGCCTTGCGAGAAAAGCCTCAGCACCGGTTCGCGATGCTGGATCATTCCCAAGTCGCGCATCACCTTGGCGAAAAAACGCGAGTAAATAAGATGCAGAATCGCGTGCTCGATCCCGCCGATATACTGATCGATAGGAAACCAGTAGCCGGCCTCTTCGGGACCATAAGGCGCGCGATCATTGCGCGCATCCGTGTAACGGTAGAAATACCACGACGAATCCACAAACGTGTCCATCGTGTCGGTTTCGCGTCGCGCCGCTCCTCCGCACTTGGGACACTTCGTGTTCACAAATTCCGGAACGCCCGCGAGCGGCGACTGTCCCTGCCCCGTCAGCGCCACGTTTTCCGGCAGTCTCACCGGCAACTGCTCATCGGGAACCGCGACGATTCCGCATGTCTCGCAGTAAACGACCGGGATGGGCGTGCCCCAGTACCGCTGGCGCGAGATGCCCCAATCTTTCAGCCGGTAGCTCGTCTCGCGCTTAGCGATTCCCTTCGCCTCGGCGTCGGCGGTCATCTTCTCAATGGCCTTCGAGGAATCCATTCCGCTATAAGGTCCGGAGTCGGCCGCGCGGCCGTATTCGGTGTACGCTTCGCTCATCTGATCCAGTTTGAGGGATGGCCCGGTGAGCGGCTGAACGACAATTTTCACCGGCAGACGGTATTTCCTGGCGAATTCGAAATCGCGCTGATCGTGCCCCGGCACGCACATCACCGCGCCCGTTCCATACTCCGCCAGCACGAAATTCGCCACCCAGATCGGCAGCAGCTCGCCAGAAAAAGGATCTACGGCGAATCGGCCCGTAAAAACTCCTTCTTTCTCCGCTTTGGCCAGGTCGGCGGCCCGCATGAGTTTTTGGCGCAGACGATTCCACTCGGTCTCGATGCTCCCGCTTCCAGGAACGCCCTCGAACAGTTTCGGCAGCAACGGATGCCCCGGAGAAAGAAGCACAGCGCTGGCCCCGTAGATCGTGTCAATTCGCGTGGTAAATACTTCGATTGACGCGCCTTCCATCTTCGCCACGGGAAATTTTATGCGCGCGCCGCGCGACTTGCCGATCCAGTTCTGCTGCATCACGAGAACGCGCTCGGGCCAGCCAGCCTTCAGCTCGCCCATGTCGTCGAGCAATTCGTCGGAATATTTGGTGATGCGCAGGAACCACTGCTCGATTTCCTTCACTTCCACGGGCGTCGTCTCGTGGCGCCAGCAGCATCCGTCCACCACCTGTTCGTTCGCCAGCACCGTCTGGCATTGCGGACACCAGTTCACGCTGCTGCGTTTGCGATAGGCAAGCCCGCGCTCGAGCATCCGAAGGAAGAACCATTGATTCCAGTGGTAGTATTCCGGCTCGCACGTCGAAATCTCCCGCCGCCAGTCATAGCTGAACCCGAAACGATTGCAGGTTGCTTTCATCTGCGCGATGTTCGAATGGGTCCACTCGCGAGGAGGAATGCCGTTCTTGATGGCCGCGTTTTCCGCCGGCAGGCCAAATGAGTCCCAGCCAATTGGGTGAAGGACGTTAAAACCGCGCATCCGCTTGTAGCGCGCCACCGCGTCGCCAATCGTGTAATTTCGCATGTGGCCCATGTGCAGCGTCCCGGAGGGATACGGCAGCATCTCGAGGACGTAGTATTTGGGCCGCTTCGCGTCGCGGTCGGCGTGGAATGCCCCCTGCTCATCCCAAATTTTCTGCCACTTCGCTTCAATTCGTTGTGGTTCGTACTCGCCCAATGGCTCCATCACCCCTTGTGTCGTTTGGATTTCGCGCTGCGTTTGCCTTTGGCGCGGCGCGGTGCCTTTGCTGTCCGCCGTTTGGCGCGTCGCGCCGCCGGAAAACCATCGGATGCGCCAACCGCGCGTTTGAGCTTCACGCCCGCCAGACGCCATAAAAGCTGAACGTTTCGCCGGTCGTCGCCGGGCCGGTCAATCGGCGTCTCCAGGATAAAGGCACGGCCGGCCAGCAGTCGATGATTCAAGATGCGGCGAAAGGCGTCAATGCCAATTTTCCCCTTGCCAATGTGCTCGTGACGATCCACGCGCGACGCCATGGCCGCCTTCGAGTCGTTGACGTGCACGACAAAAACACGTTCGATTCCCACGGTTGCCTGAATTTCGCCGAGCGCGCCCTCCAAACCCTCAGAGCTGCGCAGATCATAACCCGCGGCGAATAGATGCGCGGTGTCGATACAGACGCCAACCGGAAGGTCGCCACACAGATCGAGAATGCCTTTAATCTCCGCAAATCGCGAGCCGACCGAAGTTCCCTGCCCGGCGGTATTTTCGAGCAGAATCCGCAGGCCCTCGAAATTCACTCCACGCGCCGCCTGTTTCAATCCATCGGCGATTGCCGCAATGGCCGCGCTCATGTGCGAACCTCGCGCGCTTCCCGGATGCGCGACCAGGAAGTCCGTGCCCAGGGCAACGGCGCGCACCAATTCATCGTGGAACGCCTGAATGGATCGAACGCGGAGGACCCGGTCCGGCGACGCGAGATTGATCAGGTAGTTGCCGTGAACCACCAGCGGGCCGAGGCCCAGCTCGTTGCGGCGCTCGCGGAAGCGCTGCGTTGCGGCATCCGCGCCTTTTGACCCGCCGGGGCCACGGCTCCACATGCGCGGGCTGGCCGAAAATATCTGCAGGGCGTTCGCGCCTAATTGGTAAGCGATTTCCAGTGAGGAGGTAATATCGCCGGCGATTGACGTATGGATTCCGATGCGGACGCTGCCATCCATCCAAGCCGGCAGGAGCGGCTTCGCAACAGGCTCCGGACGATATTCATCACTTGGGACGTACGATTGCGTTGAACTGTGCTGGGGCTCTTCCATTCCCTCTGGGCGCTTCGCGGTTGGCAATTGAAAATCTATTTTAGCGGATTCGCGCCCCTTCCGCAAACGATAACGCCGCATAGCACCTGATACAGCGGATAACGATTGACGCGGAACGTTCTCTCCGCTTATACTGCCGCTTGAAAATGATTGCTCAGACGGCAACGCGCGGATATTTTTATTTTAGCTTTACCTACCGCTATCCTTACGGGGTAGCGGCCTCGGTGAAGCGCATGCGCGCAGGCGACTCAAGCATGTAGCAGCAAGCGCAGACAAAGTTCACCGAAATTGGCCGCAAACCTCGAAAAGGGTTTGCGGCTTTTTTTTTGCGATCTTTGCTTGCGGACCACCGGACGCGCCTGGCGCTGCGCCGGATATCTCGCAAAAGGAGAAGTGGAATGACACTCAGTGACCATCGAAGACGCATCGACGAACTGGACCGCGAACTCGTTCGTTTGCTCAATCGCAGGGCCCAAATGTCGATTCAGCTCGGCCAGCTCAAGAAAGAGACCGGCCTGCCCATGCGTGACGAAGCGCGCGAAGACGACATCTTCCGCAACGTTCAGCGTTTCAACCCCGGCCCGCTCGATCACGATGCACTTGTCTCGGTCTTCCAATTGATTCTCGCCGAATGCCGCCGGGTCACCTGCGAACTGCTGGCGGAACCGGCCAGCAACGTGCCGCAATGACGGAGGATCTCCGCATCGCTCCAAACATTCACAGCGGCGCGGATTGCAGCGCTCGTTCCGGATGCAGTACACTGCTTGTTTCATTCCGCCGCTCCGCGGCGCGCTGTCGCGCCGTCGAGCGCAGCCGAATTCGTTTGGCCATCCCGGGGAGATCGCCTCAATGCTCGTAGTCATGCAATCTCATGCCACGGAGGAGCAAGTCCGCGCCGTCTGCGAGCGCATCGAGTCGCTCGGGCTGCGCGCTCATCCCATCCCTGGATCCAATCGCACCGCCATTGGCATCACCGGAAACTCGGGAGTCATCGACATCGGCTCGCTGGAAGCGATGGCCGGAGTGGTCGAATGCATCCCGGTCAGTAAACCCTATAAGCTCGTCAGCCGCGACGCCAAGGAAGAAAATACTGTCGTTCGCATTCCTACTCCGGCAGGAGAAGTGTGCATCGGAGGCGCGGCGCTGGCCATCGTTGCCGGGCCATGCGCTGTGGAGAGCCGCGAGCAGGCTATGGCCGTTGCGGCGCGCGTCAAAGCCGCTGGCGCGCATCTTTTCCGGGGCGGCGCGTACAAGCCGCGCACATCTCCTTACAGTTTCCAGGGCTTGGGCGAACCGGGCCTGAAAATTCTTGCCGAAGTGCGCGAGCGGTACGGCCTGGGCATCGTCACGGAAGCCATTGATATCGAGAGCCTCGATCTGGTCGAGGAATACGCCGACGTCATTCAGATCGGCGCGCGCAACATGCAAAATTTCTCCCTGCTCAAGCGCGCGGGCAAGGCGTCGAAGCCCGTACTTTTGAAGCGCGGCATGTCCGCCACGCTGGACGAATTCCTGATGGCGGCGGAATACATCCTCTCCGAAGGAAATTACCAGTTGATTTTGTGCGAGCGGGGAATTCGCACGTTCTCCGAGCATACGCGCAACACGCTGGACCTGAGCATCATTCCCGCCGTGCAATCGCGCAGCCATCTGCCCATCCTCGTGGATCCGAGCCACGGCACGGGCCGCCGGAATAAAGTTCTGCCGCTTTCGCGCGCGGCCATCGCGGTGGGCGCGGATGGTTTGCTGATCGAGGTGCACCATGACCCCGATCACGCGCTATCCGATGGCATGCAATCGATCATTCCCGAGGAACTTGAGCAATTGATGACAGAAGTGCGCCAAATTGCAACGGTCGTTCATCGCACGCTCAATTAGACTGCCCGTGCCCGCCTCGTCATCGTCTTCTTTTTTTCCTTCTCCGGCGCCTCCGCCGAACGGCGGACGCATCGCCCGATGGAACATCCGTCTCGTGTTCATTCTGGTTGTTCTTCTGGGGATCGCGATTGTCGAAATCGCACGCGAACATCGGCCCTCGCTGCTGGGTCCTGGCGTTCACCTATACGCCTACGTCGCGAACACCGCCGACGGCACGCTTACGGCCATCAATCTGGTGAGCCTCGCTCCGGTCGCCACCATTCCCGTGGGGCCCTCGCCGAGCGGCATACGCGCGCATCCGACGCGCGACGAAATCTGGGGCGTAAGCACTTCGGGCGGGTACGCGTGGGTCCTCGATACGAGCTCGGATCAAATCGTGGCGCGCATCCCCGTTGGAGCCGATCCCTATGCCCTCGATTTTTCGCCGAACGCGAAGATTGCGTACGTGGCCGCCTCGGGATCGGGCGCCGTGGTGGCGATTAATTGCGCGACGCGCCAGATTATTGCGCGAGGCCGCGCGGGCCGCCAGCCGTGGATTGCCCGCGCGACGCCGAATGGCAAGCTGGTCGTCGTCACCAATCGCGGCGATTCCACCGTCTCGCTGCTCAATGCCGCGACGCTCGCGCCTGTCGCGGTCGTACCTGTCGCGCCGCAACCGGAGCAAATCGCCATTCTTCCTGACAGCTCGAAGGCTTTCATATCCTCCGGCAATTCCGGCCAAATCTCCGTCGTCGGCCTTCGCAAACCCGCACTGATCGCCAATTTGGAGCTGGGCGGGACAGCCGGAAGTTTCGTCGTCAAGAGCGATGGCGGTGAGCTTTACATCCCCTCGCCGGATGCTCACGGCCTGATCATCGTGGATACCTGGACAAACGAAGTGGCCGATTACATCCTGCTTGGCTCGGCTCCAACCTCCGCCATTCTCTCTCCCGACGGCCAAATCCTTTATGTGGCTGACACCGCGGCATCCAAAATTATTCCCATTCAGATTAATTTCCGGCAAGTCCTGAATCTCGATCTGATCGCCACGGGCCAGCAACCCACGACCATGGCGTTCACACCTGTGGGGCGAATGCTATTGGTGGTCGATAGCGCCTCGGACGACCTCGCTGTGATTCGCACGGTCGGCTGTTCGCAGCCCGGCAGTTCCGCGGGCTGCCTGATCACCATGGTGCCCACCGGACGCAGCCCCCGCGACATCGCGATTAAGCAATTCTGATGACGCGCGGGCTGCCGCGCTCGTAGCTCCGCGATGCCTTCGTTACAACGGAAATTGGCGCGCAGTTAGCTTGGACGGAAATAAACTGCGGAAAAGAATCTCCTATTGAACCGTGATGGAGAGATCGAGAGTGCGCGTGGTGCCCGCGCTTGCGCCTCCGGTCGTGACGGTGGCCTGAACCGTGTAAGTTCCCGCCGGCGTCCCGCTTGGAGCGGCCGTCCCGCCGCCTCCGCAAGAGGAGAGCAGCAAAATGCTCAGCATCAACACTGGCCGCAACACGCGCCTGCGGCCGCTGCTGCGAATCCATAAGAGCAGGAACGCAATCGCCAGCAGCGACAGCAAGGCCACGGACAGTTCCGAAGGCCCCCGCAGGCGCGGGCGCACCCGGCCAAGCGGCAGCATCAAAAACCCTCGCGCCGTCGTACTCACATTTACGGTAAAAGACACGGGTGTTCCCCCAGACACAACGGCGGAGGGGGGGCGAAGCCGTGCAACTCCCCGCAGGCGGAGGATTGCTGCAGCCAAAAATAATAGTTCCCGAGAAGCCGTTGACGGGCGCCACTTGCAAGTTGATGGTCGCCGTCTGCCCGGCCGCGACCGTGGCCGACGTTGTCCCGTTCGCCGCCGGACTGATCTGGAAATCAGTGGCTGTTCCCGTCAGCGACACGCTCGGATTCGTTGCGGCATTGTCATTGAGAGTTAGCGTGGCCGCGCGCGCGCCCGAGGCAACTGCAAGAAAACTCACGTTGACCGTGCAATTCCCTCGCACAACCACTGTGACGCTCGTGCCATTTGCCCCGATGCAGCTCCCCGAGGCTTGAAAATCGCCGCCGTCCGCGCCTGCGAACGTCGCGCCGGTTATCATCAGCGCTCCGGTGCCGCTGTTACTGACTTGCACAGGCTGGCTCGCGCTGCTGATGCCGACCACGATCGACCCGAATTGAATCGCGGCAGGCGCAACTTGCACGGCAGGCGCGGTTCCTGTTCCGCTGAGTCCAACGGTCTGCGGAGATGGCGCCGCATTGTCCGCCACCGAAAGCATCGCCGAGCGCTGGCCGGTTGCGGCTGGCTCGAACGTCACCGCAATCACGCACGCATTGCCCGCATTCAACGTACCCGCCGGAGCTAACGGGCAATTATTTGTCTCGGCGAAATCCCCCGGATTCGCGCCTGTGAAGCTGATCGAGGAAATGGTCAGCGGAGCCGCGCTGGTGTTTTTCAGCGTAACGTTTTGCGCCGCACTCGGCCGTGGCCCTATATTCTGCGCGGCGAAAGTCAGGTTCGCCGGCAAAAGCGAAACCCCGGGCATCGTCCCCGTCCCGCTCAGCCCGATCATTTGCGGGGATAGAGGCGCATTGTCGGTGATCGAAACATCCGCGGCGAGCGGGCCCGTGGCCAGCGGCTGGAATGTTACCGTGATTGTGCAACTTGCCCCGGCGCCCAGCGTCGTGGCCAGCGGACACGTATTCGTCTCGGAAAAGTCATTGGTGTTCGCGCCTGTGATCGCGATGCTCGAAATCGACAGAGCGGCGCTGCCTGTGTTCTTGAGCGTCACGGGCGGCTGCGTCGTCGAACTGCCCACGTTAACGCTGCCAAAATTCAGCGAGCTCGCCGTTAATCCGACGGCTGGCGTGGCCGCTGCCGCTTCGGTTCCCGCCAGCGCGACTCCTGCCGTGCCCGTCGCACTGGTGCTGTCGTTGGCGAAGGAAATTTCCGCCTCGGCGGAAAGCGTTTGCGGCGGATTCGGCTCGTTGGGAGCGAACTCCACTGCGATCGTACAGCTTCCTCCGGCCACGACAATCGCTCCCGCCGCGCACGAATTGCTGTTCGTGGCCGCGAAAGCAAAATCCGTGGGATTCGCTCCGGTAATCGTTGCGTCGGTAATGTTCAGCGTGCCGTTGCCCACATTCGTCAAAATGGCTGTTTCCCGAGCCGTTGTCGTACCCTGCGCCACATTGCCAAAACTGAGCGAATCCTGCGAAAGGCTGACCTCGCCGGAGGATCCCGTGCCGCTGAGCATCAAAGTCTGCGGCGTTCCCACTCCGTTATCCGCGACCTCGAGCGCGGCCGTTTCCGCTCCCACAATCGCGGGCGTGAACGTCACCGCGAAATCGCAGTTTGACCCGGGGGCAATCGGTGAATTCGCCGCGCAATCATCCGTCTGCGAAAAATCCGCGCTGTTCGGCCCGGTGATGGTGATCCTGCTGGCACTGATGTTCAGACTCGAGTCGCCGTCATTTGTCAGCAAAATGTTGATTGGCGGAGACACCGTCCCCGCCTGCAACGCGCCGAAATTGGCCACCGCGGGGCTGAATGCCGCGCACGCCGCGGGAGCCGTCCCCACGGCGACTTTCGTGAGCAGCGCA
Source organism: Candidatus Limnocylindrales bacterium (assembly GCA_035533415.1). Lineage (GTDB taxonomy): Bacteria > Acidobacteriota > Terriglobia > Acidiferrales > UBA7541 > DAHUXN01. The sequence goes on along the minus strand of DATLTU010000049.1, from coordinate 1,934 downwards.
TCCGCCATCGCCGGCGCCGCGGCGCAGCTCGTGCATGTTGGCTGAAAGCCATTATGCGGATTCGCCGCCAGCGGATAATCGTGCGAAATCGTGTCTCCGGAAATGATGGCATCGCCCGCCGAATCCGCGGCCACCGCATTCGCTTCGGTGGTCACGCTGCCGCCCAGCAACGTCGTATAGATCAACGACGCGGCGCCGCTGGCTTGCGGATCGAACTCCGCGAGAAACGCATCCGCAGTGCCGCTGAACCCCTGAAGCGAGCACAAAGTTGGGAAGTCGCCGGAACCGGCGTTCCCGGCGACGTAGATCTGCGTGGGCGATACCACCGCGATTCCCTGGCCCGAATCGATCTTCGATCCGCCCAGGTAGCTCTCGTATTCGAGCGACGGTATTCCGGCTGTCGTTTGATTGATCACCGCGAGGAAAGCGTTGCTGCTTCCCTTCAGCGACGCCTGGTACGCCGCATTCGTGACGCCCGTGCCAGGGATGAAGTCGGTCGAGTGCGTCACGCCGGTGACGTACGCGCTCGGCGGAGTCGCGCCGTCCACCGCGATTGACAGCGCCTGGTCGGAGCCGCTGCCTCCGAGCAAGCTGGCATACACCAGGCCCGACGCGCCGAGCTGCGGATTAATTTTCATTACGAATCCGTCGAACGCACCTCCGCCATACGCCGGCTGAAATGCATTCATCGCGGGGAAATTCGTGGGTGACGACGTAAATCCGGCGACGTAGGCATTGTTACTCGCGTCGATGGCAACGCTCGCGCTTCCCACCGTCGCGTTGATGCCAAAGTACGTGGAATAAAGCAGCGCGCCTGATTGCGAAGCAAACTCGGCGAGGAATCCATCGCTGGCCCCGCCGCCGTATGTCGCTTGGAAACCGTTCGGCGCCGACGACGTCATGGGCAAGTCCGTCGACGTGGTGTCTCGCGATGCCACTGGCGTTTTGCGTTGCCTCCGCGCCGCTTCCGCCGAAATACTTCGAGTAAATGAATCCATTTCCGGCCGCGTTGAGCTTCGTCACGGTCAGATCGGATGCGCCATCGAGCGTGCTTCCGTCGGTCGCGGGAAAATCCGGCGACGTGGTCCAGCCAAGCACGGCCACGCTCGCACGCGTGGCGGAATCGTCCGCTGCCACCATGCCGCCCTGATCGTCCTTGCTTCCGCCGATAAACGTCAGGTAGACCAGCGAGGACGCACCCGTCTGCGTCGGATCTATTTTCGCTACAAACAAATTCGACGTGCCATCGAGAGGACCTTCGCTGCCCGTCGCGGCTTCGGGAAACGCCGGAAGAGTCGTTGTACCGCCTGCGTAGACATTTCCGGCGGAATCCACGGCCACGCTGCTTCCCTGCTCCGCGCCATTGCCTCCCAGGAACGTCGAGTAGGTAATCGAAATGGAGGGATCAATGACGATGGGCAAATCCGCGCGATGCTTCCCCACCACAAAACCTATAGTGTCGCCGGACGTCACCCTGTATCCGCCAGCGACCGCAATCCTGCGCGTCCCGTCCATCTGATAAATTTTGGGCCGGTACATTACGAGCTGATGTCCGCGCGCGCGAAGAACCAGATCGCCGCGGCGGTCGAGGCGAATTCCCTCACCGCCGCGTATCCCTAGCCGCCCATCTCGATACGCGCTGCCGGGAGGCGCCATAAGATCGTATTCCAGCCCGGCATGTCCGCCGTAAAATTTGGCGCTGACGCCGCGATACAGCCCGTGGTACTGCACCGCCGAATATTGCGGGATGTTCCTCAGCCACAGTTTCGGATCAGGGCCCAGCAGATAATTTATCGGCTCTGTGCAGGAATTCGTAAGACCACAGCTTTTTGTTGGGTTTCTATCAATGAACGCTATCCATGAGCCTCGGCTTGAGCATGACCGGCGGCCTTTATCGCCCTGTTTACTGGGCTTTTCACAGGCTTTTCACAGAG
>DATLTU010000048.1:0-17976 GCA_035533415.1 Candidatus Limnocylindrales bacterium | reverse complement strand
TGTGGAAACGGCGCGGCGCACGGGCGCGGAGGTGGCTGGGCCGATTCCTCTGCCAACGATCATCAATCGCTGGACCGTGCTGCGTTCGCCGCACGTGGACAAAAAATCGCGCGAGCAGTTCGAGATGCGCACGCACAAGCGGCTGATTGATATTTTGAGTCCGACTCCGGATACGGTGGACGCGCTGATGAAGCTCGATCTGCCGCCGGGAGTCGATGTGGAAATCAAGGCCTTCGGGCGTGAGCACGCGGCAAAATAACGGGGAAGAGCGAGAGCCATGGCGGTCAACGGAATTTTGGGAATCAAATTGGGGATGACGCAGGTGTTTGCCGAGGATGGCGCGTCGATTCCGTGCACGGTGCTGCAGGCGGGCCCGTGCGTGGTGGTTGACCGGCGGACGAAAGACAAGCACGGCTACGACGCAGTACAGCTGGGATTAGTGGAATTCATCAAGCCGCAGCGCGTGAACAAGGCCATGACCGGGCATTTCAAGAAAGCGGGAGTCGCGCCCATGCGCTTCTTGGGCGAGTTCCGCCTCGAGGAATCGAAGGACGAGACGAAGCCCGGCGATCGCGTGCTGGTGGACAGCTTCGCCGTCGGCGAATTTGTCGACGTGGCCGGGATCAGCAAAGGCCGCGGATTCGCGGGCGGCGTGAAGCGCTGGCACTATCGCGGAGGTGACGCCTCGCACGGGTCGATGTTCCATCGCGCGCCGGGCGGCATCGGCGCCAGTTCGTTCCCCTCGCGCGTGTGGAAAAACCAGCATTTTCCGGGGCACATGGGAAACGTGCGGAAGACGTCGAAGAATTTGCGCGTGGTCAAAATCGACGCGGATGAGAATTTGCTGCTCGTGCGCGGCGCGGTGGCCGGACCCGCGGGCGCATACATTTACATTCGCAAGGCGAAAAAATCGGAATAGCGAGACCAAAATGGCCGTTGTGGACGTGAGAAATCTGGAAGGCAAGACCGTCGGGCAGATGGAGCTTGCCGACGATGTGTTCGCGGCGCGCGTCAATCCGCACGTGCTGCACGAGACGGTGCGGCATTACCTGGCATCGCAGCGCGCGGGAACGCACAAAACGAAAGCGAAGGGCGAAGTGAGCGGCGCGGGACGCAAACTGTGGAAGCAGAAGGGCACGGGCCGCGCGCGCATTGGCTCGATTCGCTCGCCGCTGTGGCGGCATGGCGGAACGGTTCACGGGCCTGTGCCGCGCAAGTATGGTTACCGGCTGCCGCGCAAAATGTTTTTGGGCGCGCTGCGCTCGGCTCTTTCGGCGAAGCTGGCGGACAATAAGCTATTCGTCGTCGAAAACTGGCAGCTCGATTCGCACAAGACCAAGCCCTTCCGCCAGGCGCTGACGAAGCTCGATGAAGCCAGCCGCACGCTGCTGCTCGTTGACGCCGTCGAGAACGTGAACCTCGAGCGCGCCAGCCGCAACATCGAAGGCGTAAAGCTGGTCCGCAGCATGAGCATTCAGCCGTACGACTTGCTGCGCCACGAAGCGCTGGTGCTGTCGCGCGAAGCCGCGGAGAAGCTCAGCCGCGGACTGAGCGAGATGGAAGCGCCGGACGGCGATTCGCGGCCCGTGCAGATCGAGCCTGCTCGCCCAGGCGAGCCTGCGGCGAAAAGGGAGAAGCCTGAGCACGCCGCGAAACACGCGGCCAAGTCTGAACACGCAAAGCACAAGGCCAAGCCCGCGGCGAAGAGCCACGCGAAAAAAGCGAAAGCCAAACCTGCGGCGAAGAAGCACGCGAAGGCCAAGCCTGCTCGCGCAAGCGAGCCCAAGGCGAAAAAGGATAAGGATTAGGCCATGGCCAAGCAGCCTTACGAAATCATTCGCCGGCCCATCATCACGGAAAAGGGCCTGGGCGTGAAAGAGACGCAGCAGACGGCTGTCTTCGAAGTGGCGCGCGACGCCACCAAGACGCAGATCAAGGAAGCGGTGCAGACGGCGTTCAAGGTGAAAGTCTCCGCGGTGCGCACGGCGATTTATCACGGCAAGCTGCGGCGCCGCGGCAAATCGGAAGGCCACCGGCGGGACTGGAAGAAAGCCTACGTCAAGCTGGCGCCGGGCGAGAAGATGATGGAGTACGCGGAGAATCTCTAGCCGGAAATTTCTGGGACCGGTTTTTCGGGAGCTGATTCAGGCTCTTGAAGAGGGCCGGAAGTGCAAGAGGCAACCATGGCGCTAAAAACATTTAGACCGTACACACCGTCGCGGCGCTTCCTGACCATGCTCGATAAGAGCGAGCTCACGAAGCAGGAGCCGGAGAAGTCGCTCGTCGAGGCGAAAAAGCGCACCGGCGGACGCAACGCGCATGGCGAAATCACGTCGTGGCACAGAGGCGGCGGGCACGCGAAAAAATATCGCTTGATCGATTACCGGCGCGAGAAAACCGGTATTCCGGCGAAGGTTGCCGCGATTGAATACGACCCCAACCGCTCGGCGCGCATTGCGCTGTTACATTATGCGGATGGCGAGAAGCGCTACATTCTCCATCCCGTGGGCCTCGAAGTCGGCATGACGGTGCAAAACGGCGCGGCGGCGGACATTCTGCCGGGGAACGCGTTGCCGATTCGCAATATCCCACCCGGCACGATGGTGCATAACCTCGAGCTTGCTCCGGGCAAAGGCGGCCAACTGGTGCGTTCCGCCGGAGGCGCGGCGCAATTGCTCAGCAAGGAAGGCGACGTCGCTCTCATCAAGCTGCCTTCGGGAGAAACAAGAAAATTTTCTTTGGATTGCATGGCGACCATCGGCCAGCTCGGGAATCTGGATCATGAGAATGTAACGTACGGCAAGGCGGGCCGCACGCGGTGGCACGGCCGCCGGCCAACGGTTCGCGGCGTGGCGATGAACCCGGTCGATCATCCGCACGGCGGCGGAGAAGGCCGCGTGAAGGGCAACCACCCGCAAACGCCGTGGGGCTTTCCCACGCTGGGCGCGAAGACGCGCAAGCGTAAGGCTTCGGATCGTTTGATCGTTCAGCGGCGCAAGCCGTAAGGATTTTTACTGGCAAGGAGAAACACAACAAATGAGTCCGGCGCGGCGGGGAATTGAGAGCAGAACGATGAGCGTAACACGAACAAGTCGCAGGGCGTCGCGGCATGCCGCGCGTGCTTCCAAGCGGGTTCGCCCCGCGGCGAAGCCGGCCCGGAAGCTGAAAGTGATCGTCCCGCAGCCGCAAATGATGTACCGGCTGTGCAAGGCAGGCTGGGCGGTAATCGTCGAGAAAACGCCGAACGCCCAGGGAACGCGCTTTGTCTGCCCGTTCTGCCCGGTGTCGCATCGCGTGCCCGGCCCGGTCCGCGGATTTCGCCGCATGCGCCGCGCGCAGTGGGTCAAGCTGCGCCGAGTCGGAGAATAGCCGAGGAAGAGGAATAGAGGAACGATGCCACGCTCGCTAAAAAAAGGCCCGTTCATTGATGAGCCCCTTCGCCTGAAAATCGAGGGGATGAACGCGCGGAACGAAAAAAAGGTTATCAAAACGTGGTCGCGCCGCTCGACGATTTTGCCCGAGATGGTGGGCCACACGATTGCCGTGCACAATGGCCGGAAGTTCATTCCCGTGTACGTCACCGAGCAGATGGTCGGTCACAAACTGGGTGAATTCGCGCCCACGCGCACGTTCAAAGGCCACGCCGTGAAGGCCGCGCTCGAAAGGGCGGCAGCGGCCGCGGGCGGCGCGCCCGGCGGAGCGGCACCCGCGGCTGGTGGAGCGCCCCCGGCAAGCGGAGGCGCGGCTCCGGCAGCGCCGAAAGGGTAAGGACAGGGAACACGCATGGCACCTGAGACGGTTACGCACAGCTCGATTGACGGCATGGCGAACGCGCGCTTCATTCGCGTGTCGCCGCAGAAGGCGCGGCTGGTGGTTGACTTGATTCGCGGCCATCGCGCCGCGGAAGCGCTGCAAATTTTGCAATTCACGAAAAAGCGCATCGCGCGCGAAATTTCCAAGGTGCTCCATAGCGCCATCGCCAATGCCGAGCACAAGGCGGAGGAGTCCGGCGAAGCGCTGGATGTGGATACGCTGTGGGTCACGCGCTGCTTCGTCAACGAAGGGCCACGCTGGAAGCGGCTGCGCACGGCGCCAATGGGCCGGGCGTTCCGCTACCAGAAGCGCACGAGCCACATTGTCGTCGAAGTGGCCGAGCACGTTCGCGCCGCCGAAGATCGCGCCAAGGCCGCCGAGGCGGAGCGCGAAGCGCAGAAGGGCATCAAGGGCGCCGTCCGCAAGGCGCGCAAAACGCTCGAGGATCGCGCCAAAAAGGCCCAGAAAGCTCAGAAGCGGAAAAAGTAGCGCAGAAAGTATTGCAAGAAGTAGCAGTGCGGCAGGCAGGAGGATCGATTGGGTCAGAAAACGCATCCGTACGGTTTTCGGCTGGGCTACAACAAGCCGTGGAAGTCACGGTGGTTCGCCAAGCGCGACTACGCGGACTTGCTCCACGAAGACGTTCAGTTGCGCCAGGAGTTGAAGGAGAAATTGAAATCCGCCGGCGTGACGTCGATCGATATCGAGCGCGCGGCCAATAAGCTCGTGGTGAGGATTTACACCGCGCGACCCGGGATCATCATTGGACGCAAGGGCGCGGAAATCGACAAGCTCAAGGCCGAAGTGCAGAAGCGGACGAAGCGCGAAGTGCATATCGACATTCAGGAAATTCACCGGCCGGAGCTGGACGCGCAGCTCGTCGCCGAATCGATTGCGCTGCAACTGGAAAAACGCGTGGCCTTCCGGCGCGCGATGCGCAAGGCCGTGGACTCCGCGCTGCGCTTCGGATGCAAGGGAATCAAAGTGCGCGTGGCGGGGCGGCTCAACGGCGCGGAAATCGCGCGCAAGGAATGGTACCTGCAGGGACGCTTGCCGCTGCAAACGCTGCGCGCGGACATCGATTTCGGATTCGCGCAGGCCTTTACCACCTACGGCGTGATTGGCGTGAAGTGCTGGGTCTACCAGGGCGAGAACGCGCCGGAACGTAAGCGCGCCGAAGAGCGGGCGGCGCAAGCGGCGCATGCGTAGAGGCAGTTCGTGGTCGAGAGCTCAGAGTTGCAAGCGAAAAGCTAAAGAGCAAATGGAATCACGGGCTAAGGAAAAGCAATCATGTTGATGCCGAAAAAAGTGAAGTACCGGAAGCAGCAGCGCGGCCGGCGCTCGGGAAAAGCGTGGCGCGGCGGTTCGCTGGCGTTCGGCGAGTACGGGCTCAAGGCGCTCGAGCCCGCGTGGATCACGGACCGGCAAATCGAAGCCGCTCGCGTGGCCATCACGCGGTTCATCAAGCGCGGCGGAAAATTATGGATTCGCATCTTTCCGGATAAGCCGTTCACGAAGAAGCCCGCCGAAACGCGCATGGGCAAGGGCAAAGGCCCGCCCGAGCATTGGGTGGCCGTCGTGAAGCCGGGGCGCGTGATGTTCGAGATGTCCGGCGTCGATTTGGCGTCCGCGACCGAAGCCATGGGACTGGCGGCGCACAAGCTGCCCATCCGGACGAAGTTCGTCAGCCGGGCGGAGGAGCTCTGATGACGAAGCGCATGAATGACTTCCGGCAAATGGGGAGCAATGAACTGGCCATTCAGGAGCACGAGTTGGGCGAGCAGATTTTCCGCCTGCGCTTTCAACTGACCACTGGCCAGTCGGAAAGCGTCAAGAAACTGCGCGAGGCGCGGCGCGATTTGGCGCGCGTGAAAACGCTGGTGCGCCAGCAGGAATTGGGCCAGCAGCAGCCGGGCGCAAAGAGCGCGGCGGAAGTCCCGGCGAAAGCCAAGAAGAGCCACGACAAACGCAGCCATACGAAGAAGAGCGCGACGGAATCAAGCAGGAAGGAATAGAGGATCACCGATGGCGAGTGAAGCAACGGCAGGCGCGGTCGAATCTCGCGGCGAGCGGGGGGCGCGTCAGGAACTTGTGGGCGTTGTCACAAGCTCCAAAATGCACAAGACAATCGTGGTGAAGGTGACGCGGACGGTGCAGCACCGGAAATACCTGCGCGTCATCCGCCACAGCAAAAAATACTACGCGCATGATGAGCAGAATGAAGCGCGGCCCGGCGACACGGTACGCATCGTCTCCAGCCGGCCGCTCTCAAAGCTCAAGCGCTGGCGGCTGGCCGAGATTGTGGCCCGCTCCACGCGCATCGCGTAACGTTTTCGGAAACGAGGGAGCGCCAGCATGGTTCAGATGCGCACGTGGCTGACCGTGGCCGATAATTCCGGCGCGCGGCAATTGACAGCCATTCTTCCGCTGGGCGGCCATACCGGCCTGGTGGCGGGATTGGGCGATGTGGTGACCGCGTCGGTGAAGGAAGCTGCGCCCGATAGCCAGGTGAAGAAGGGAACGGTTGTGAAGGCGGTGGTGGTTCGCACGCGCAAGGAGCATCGCCGCAGGGATGGCACCTACATCCGCTTCGATGACAACGCCGCGGTGCTGATCAACGAGGCCGGCGAGCCTGTGGGAACGCGCGTCTTCGGCCCGGTGGCTCGCGAGCTGCGCGAGAAGAAGTTCACGAAGATCATTTCACTCGCGCCGGAGGTTTGGTAGCCATGCGTCATCGCGAAGCGAAGGATAAGCCGCGGCCGGTGATGATCCGCCACGGAGACACGGTGAAAATCATTTCCGGGCGCGACAAAGGCAAGACCGGGCGAATCCTTACGGTGGACCCGGTGAAGCGCCGAGTCACCGTGGAGCACGCGAACATCATCAAGAAGCATACGCGCCCGAACCCGTCGAAGAACATTCGCGGCGGCATTTTGGATAAGGAAGGGCCCATCGACGTTTCGAACGTGATGATCCTTTGCCCGTCCTGCAACAAGCACGCGCGCATCGGCACGAAGATTGTGTCCGACGGCTCGAAGGCGCGGAGCTGCCGGCGCTGCGGCACGGTGCTCGAGAGTTAAGCGCGGAAGCAAAAAGAGCAAGAGGCTCAAGAGAGATCGAAATCATGATTAGCCGTTTACATGAACGCTACCGTAAAGACGCCATGCCGGCGCTCTCGAAGCGCTTCGGTTACACGAACACGATGGCCGTGCCGCGGCTCCAGAAAATCACCGTGAACATCGGCCTCGGCGAGGCCAGCCAGAACGTCAAGCTGCTCGACGTTGCCGTGCAGGAGCTGGGCCAGATCACGGGCCAGAAGCCGGTGATCACGCGCGCGAAGAAATCGATCGCGAATTTCAAGATCCGCAAAGGCATGCCCATCGGCTGCATGGTCACGCTGCGCGGCGAGCGCATGTACGAATTTCTCGACCGGCTCGCCAATATCGTTCTGCCGCGCGTGCGCGACTTCAAGGGCTTGCCGGGGAATTCATTCGACGGGCGCGGAAATTACACGCTCGGTCTCAAGGATCAGTTGGTGTTTCCGGAGATTGATTACACGCGCGTCGACAAAATCAAGGGCATGAACATCACGCTTACCACTTCGGCCAAGTCGGATGAAGAAGGCCGCGAGCTGCTGAAGCTGCTGGGCGTTCCGCTGCGCGCGTAACATCGCGCAGAGTGAAACGAAAGGGTAAAAGGACAAACGATGGCGACCACGGCACGATGCGCCAAAATGAAGAAGAAACTGAAGTACAAGATTCGCATCCGCAACCGCTGCCGGATCTGCGGCCGGCCGCGCGCGTTCTTGCGGAAATTCGAGATGTGCCGCATCTGCTTCCGCGGACTCGCGCTCAAGGGCGAAATCCCCGGCGTGACCAAGGCCAGTTGGTAAGGAAAATAGCGGTAAGAAAATTGTGGCAAGGAAAATAGAAAATAAATGACCACCGACCCGATTGCTGACATGCTCACGCGCATCCGCAACGCCGTGCGCGCGCGCCATCCGCGCGTGGATTTGCCGTCGTCGAAACTGAAAATTGAGATTGCGCGCGTGTTGAAGGAAGAAGGCTACGTCTCGACGTACAAAGTCGTCGACGAGAACAAGCACAAGGTGCTGCGCGTCTTTTTCCGCTACACCAGCGACAAGCGCAGCGTGCTGACGAATTTGAAGCGCATATCGCGTCCCGGCTGCCGCCGTTACGTTGGCAAGAGCGCCATTCGCCCCGTCGTCGGCGGCATGGGCGTCGCGATTCTTTCCACGCCGCGCGGAATCATGACCGGCCAGACCGCCCGGAAAGAAGGCGTGGGCGGCGAACTTTTGTGCGAGGTTTGGTAGAGCCATGTCTCGAATTGGAAGAAAACCAATACCGCTGCCCGCGGGCGTGAAAGTCCAGATCGCCGAAGACGCGATTGACGTGCAAGGCCCCAAAGGCAAAATGCGCGTTCCCGTGCCAGGCAGAATTAAATTCGACCAGAAGGACGGCCAACTGATCGCCACGCGGCAAAGCGAATCGCAGCGCGCGCTGCATGGATTGGCGCGAGCTCTGGTCGCCAATGCGGTCAAGGGCGTCACCGAAGGCTTCAAAAAAGAGCTCGACATTGTTGGCGTTGGCTACCGCGCCGAAGTGAAGGGCAAGAATGTCGTCTTCGCGCTCGGGTATTCGCATCCCGTCGAGTTCCCGATTCCCGAGGGCATTCAAGTGGCGATTGAAAAGCAGACGCACGTCACGGTCACGGGCGCCGACAAAGGGCTCGTCGGGCAAGTGTCCGCGAACATGCGCGCGCTGCGCCCGCCCGACCCGTACAAGCAGAAGGGCGTGCGCATCGTGGGCCAGCGCCTCAAGAAGAAAGCTGGAAAGGCTGGCGCGGCAAAGACCGCGGCATAACGCTCGAGGAGAAGAACCATGGCTGTGGTGCCAGCAAGAAAACTTTCGCGCGATCTGCACCGCAAGCGCATTCATCAGCGCATGCGGCAGACGCTGGCAGGATCCGAGGAGCGGCCGCGGCTTTGCGTCTACCGCTCGCTGAAGCATATTCGCGTGCAAGTGATTGACGACAGCAAGGGACGCACCATCGCGGCGGCCAGTTCCCTCGACGCGGACGTGAAAGGCCAGATGAAAGGCGGAGGAAACATCGCCGCGGCGAAAATCGTGGGCAAAGTGATCGCCGGGCGCGCCAAGGCCGCGGGAATCGAAAAGGTGGTCTTCGACCGCGGCGGTTACCAATATCATGGCCGTATTCAGGCGCTTGCCGAAGCGGCCCGAGAGGCGGGATTGAAGTTCTGACGCTTATGCCGAAACAAGAGCTCAAAGACATGCTTGCCCTTCGCCGGCGCATTGACGCCAATCTGGCGAACGTCAAGGATCAGGTGGTTTCCATCAATCGCGTGACAAAAGTCGTCAAGGGCGGCAAGAACCTGAGCTTTTCGGCTCTGGTGGTGGTGGGCGATCATCAGGGACACGCCGGATTTGGAATGGGCAAGGCGCGGGAAGTCCCCATGGCGATTCGCAAGGCCATCGAGCAAGCCAAGAAAAACATGGTCAAGTTCAATTTGAAAGGCTCGACCATCCCGCATCAAGTTCTCGGCCGCTATGGTTCCGGCCAGGTCTTGCTGAAGCCCGCGCCCGATGGCACCGGCATCATTGCGGGAGGCCCGGTGCGCGCGGTAATGGAAGTAGCGGGAATTCAGAACGTGCTGACCAAGTCCATCGGCACTTCGAACCCGCACAATGTAATCAAGGCGACCTTCGACGCGCTCTTGCATTTGAGGGACGCCGCCAAGGTCAACGAAGAGCGCGGCAAGACTGCCGAAGCGGCTGCCGGATAAAGGCTTTGAAGGCGATATGACGACCAAGAAAAAAACAGAGAAACTGAAAATTCGCTGGGTGGTGAGCTTCATCGGCTGCCCGCGGAGCATGCGCCAGACGATTCGCGGAATGGGTTTTCGCCGGATGAATCAGTTGGTTGAGCTGCAGGATACACCGTCGACCCGCGGAATGATTGCCCGGGTGCATCATCTGGTTCGGATTGAGGAGTAACGGGGCGAGACGATGAGCGTGAAATTATCCAACTTGAAGCCGCCGCGCGGTTCGCGGCACCGCAAAGTCCGCGTCGGTCGTGGCATGGGTTCGAAGCTCGGAAAGACTTCCGGCGCCGGCAATAAGGGCCAGCAGTCGCGCCGCGGCTATTCGCGCCGGCCAGGCTTTGAAGGCGGCCAGATGCCCATGCATCGCCGCATACCGAAGCACGGATTTCGCAGTCCGTTCCCGACGCGCTACGCGATCGTGAACGTCGAGTCGCTCAATATTTTTTCCGCGGGCGCCATCGTCACCGCGGAGGAACTCGAAGGCCGCGGATTGATCCATGCGCGCCATGATGGATTGAAGATACTGGGCGACGGCGAATTGAGCGTCGCGCTCACGGTGCACGCGCACAAATTCAGCCGTTCCGCCGAGCAGAAAATCACCGCCGCTGGGGGTAAGGTCGAAGTTTTGAAATGAGGAAGCTCTTCGAAGCTTTTCGGAATATCATCACCACGCCGGACCTGCGGAATCGGTGTCTCTTCACACTGATGATTCTGGCGGTCTACCGCCTCGGCGCGTTCATCACCACGCCTGGAGTCAACAGCGCGTTGCTGCTGCAATTATTCCAGCAGAACCGCAACACGGTGCTGGGCATCGTCGATCTCTTCAGCGGCGGAAACTTCAGCCGCCTGTCGATTTTCGCTCTGGGCATCATGCCGTACATCACCTCGGCCATCATTTTGGAATTGATGGTCGTGGTCTGGCCGTATTTGGAGCGCTTGCAAAAAGAGGGCGACCTCGGCCGGAAGAAAATCACGCAATACACGCGGTACTTGACCATTATCCTGAGCATTTTCCAGTCGCTGGCCATCGCCACCGCGCTGCAGCATCAGAGCCTCGAAGGCCAGCAACTGGTCTATCACCCAGGCATTCAATTTACCCTGATGACCATCTTGACCTTGACCACCGGGTCGGCCTTCATCATGTGGCTCGGCGAGCAGATCAGCGACCGCGGCATCGGCAACGGAATGTCGCTGATCATTTTTGCGGGCATCGTGGTGGGGCTGCCGCATGCCGTTGAGAATTTGTGGGAGATGGCGGCGGCGGGGCAGTGGGGCGCGTTCACTCCCATCGCCATCGGCGGCATCGTGATTTTGATGGTGGGCGTGGTGGCGTTCATCATTTTCGTCGAACGCGGCCAGCGGCGCATCCCTGTGCAATACGCCAAGCGCGTCATGGGACGCAAAGTGATGGGCGGCCAAATGACGTATCTGCCCTTGCGCGTCAATTCCGGCGGCGTGATTCCGCCCATTTTCGCCAGCTCGCTGCTGACCTTTCCGCAAACCATCGCGCTGGTGCTGCAGCATCGCTCGCCTTTTTTTCAGAGCTTTGCGCGCACCTTCGCGTGGGGCGAGCCGCTGTATACGCTCACGTACATTTTGCTGATCATCTTTTTCGCGTTTTTTTACGTGGGCATCATTTTCAATCCCACGGACCTTGCCGACAACATGCGCAAATACGGCGGATTCATTCCGGGCATTCGCCCCGGACGCAACACGTCGGAGCACATCAACCGCGTGCTGACGCGCCTCACGTTCGTCGGCGGCCTGTACCTCGCCGTCGTCTGCATTCTGCCCGAATGGATGATTTCGGGCATACACCTCCAGCATTTGCCGCTCATTGGCAACTGGATCGATGAACATTTCTGGCGCTTCATCCTGCAGGGTCTGAACGTGAACTTTTTCTTCGGCGGCACGTCTCTTTTGATCGTTGTGGGCGTGGCCATGGATACCGTGCAACAGCTCGAGGCGCAGCTCGTGATGCGGAATTACGAGGGCTTCACGCGGCGCGGGCGTTTGCGGGGCCGGGGTGCCTGATCGTGGCGCCGCTGGAGACCCAGAAGACACTCGCGCGCGCGGTGATTTTTTTGGGCCCGCCGGGAGCGGGGAAGGGCACGCAGGCGAGGCTCGTCGCTGAGCAGTTTCGCGTGCCGCATCTTTCCACCGGCGACATGCTGCGCGAGCACGTCAGCCTGGGCACGGAATTGGGCCGTCTGGCGCAGCCCATCATGCATCGTGGGGATCTGGTGCCGGACGATTTGATTCTTCGCATGGTCGGGGATCGCATCGCGCGGCCGGATTGCGCGAACGGATTTGTCTTCGACGGTTTTCCGAGGACGCTGGCGCAGGCCGAAGCGCTGAATCGAATTCTCGAGCGCCAGGATTTTGGGCCGCCTGCGGTGATTTTTTTCGACGTCGCGGACGACATTCTGATGCGGCGGCTGACGGGCCGGCGAACGTGCAAGGTCGGTCTCGAGATTTACAATATTTACGATCGTCCGCCGAAGGTAGAGGGCCGCTGCGATGTTGACGGCGGCGAATTGATTCAGCGCGATGACGACCGGCCGGAAGTGATCCGCGAGCGGCTGGCGGCATACAACCGGCAGACCAGGCCGCTGGTCGAGTATTACCGCTCGCAGGGAATGCTCGACGAAGTGGACGCTGCAGCGAGCATGGCGGCGGTAACGAATGCGGTCTTTGCGGTGCTGACGCGTTCCGAGGGGCGCGCGTGATCGTTTGCCGCTCGGCTGTGGAGCTCGAGACCATGCACCGTGCGGGAATGGTCGTCTGGGGGGCGCTGACGGAATTGCGCGCGATGGTCCGGCCCGGCGTCACAACGCTCGAGCTGGATGAATTCGCGGAAGGTTACGCGCGAAAGCACCATGCGCGCCCGGCGTTCAAGGGTTATCACGGGTACCCGAAGTCGCTGTGCACTTCGATCAACCAGGAAGTGGTGCACGGAATCCCTTCGGGGAAGCGCGCGGTGAAGGATGGCGACATCCTATCGATCGATTTCGGCGTCGAGCTTGAGGGATATTACGGCGACGCCGCGCTGACGGTCCCGGTGGGGAAAGTCAATCCCGCGCGGGAGAAGCTCTTGCGCGTGACGCGCGAAGCGCTCGAACGCGGCATCGAGCAAGTGCGGCCCGGCAACCGTTTGACGGATATTTCGGCTGCCGTGCAGCAGTGGGCCGAGAAGAACGGCCTTTCGGTCGTCCGCGAATTCGTTGGCCACGGCATCGGCACGAAGATGCATGAGGATTTGCAGGTGCCGAACTTTGGCGAGCCGGGACGCGGACCGAAATTGCAGGCGGGCATGGTGCTCGCGATCGAACCGATGGTCAATACGGGGGGCCCGGCGGTTCGTGTGCTGGAAGATCAGTGGACGGCGGTGACGGCCGACGGCAGCGATTCGGCGCATTTCGAGCACACCGTCGCGGTCACGGAAAACGGCCCGTGGATCTTGACGCGGCCGCGCGACGCGGCAGGACCCGTCTGGTAAATCGGATTTCGAGCCAGCAAGCCGGCTCGGCAGGAGCGCATGGCAAAACGGCCGCACGACGATAAAAAGAAAGCCGACTCGGGGAATCCGAAAGAGGATGCCATCGAGGTGATGGCTACGGTGATTGAGCCGCTGCCGAACGCGATGTTTCGCGTGCAGCTCGAAAACAAGCATCAGGTGCTGGCGCACATCTCGGGAAAGATGCGGAAAAATTTCATCCGTATTCTCCCCGGCGACAAAGTCGCGGTGGAGCTTTCGCCCTACGATTTGACGCGCGGCAGGATCGTGTATCGCTACAAATAGCGGCATGGCATCAGCGGAGACACAGGGAGCGGCACATGAAGGTTCGAGCGTCGGTTAAAAAGATTTGCATGAAGTGCAAGGTGGTCCACCGGCGTGGCGTGGTTCGGGTGGTTTGCAGCAATCCGAAGCACCGCCAGCGCCAGGGCTAGAGCCGCCGCATCAGGGCACGGCTTCAGCCGCCGATGTCGAGAAACTGTAGTCATTTAGGGAGGCATCAAGATGGCACGCATCGCGGGCGTTGAACTCGCGCCCAATAAACGTCTCTGGGTCGGCCTCACGGCGATCTATGGCATTGGCCAAGCGCGCGCGCGTACGCTCTGCGCCAAGGCCAAAGTGGATGAGTTCAAGAAGATCAAGGACCTGAGCGAGGACGAAATCAATCACGTTCGCCAGGCCATCGAATCCGAAGGGCGCGTCGAAGGCGATCTCCGCAAGGAGATGCAGATGAACGTCCGGCGGCTGATCGAAATTCAGTGCTATCGCGGCCTGCGTCACCGCAGAAATTTGCCGGTGCACGGCCAGCGCACGCACACCAACGCGCGCACGCGCAAGGGTCCGCGCAAGGGCGCCGTTGCAGCCAAGAAGAAAGTCGCGGCCCGCAAGTAAGGCGGGTCAGGGAGAGGAACGCTAGTGGCAAAGGAACCCAAGCAGCAGGATGGCGCCGCGGCGCCGGCAGCGACCGGCAAGCCAACGAAGCGCAAGAAGGAATTTCGCAAAAAGAAGGAGAAGCGCGTCGTGCCGCAGGGCTTCGCCTATGTGCAGGCGACGTTCAACAACACGATCATCACGCTCGCCGATCCCGATGGCCGCGTATTGAGCTGGGCCTCGGCGGGATCGGTTGGCTTCAAGGGCTCGCGCAAAGGCACGCCGTATGCCGCGCAACAGGCGGCCATGAACGCGGCGGGCACCGCGCGCGATCAGTTCGGCTTGAAGTCCATCGAAGTGCGCGTCAAGGGTCCGGGAGCGGGGCGCGAATCAGCCGTGCGGGCGCTGGCCTCGGCGGGTTTGCACATTCGCTTGATCAAGGACGTCACGCCCGTGCCGCACAATGGTTGCCGGCCGCCCAAGCGCCGGCGCGTCTAACGAATTCAGGCATCGGTAAAAGGAGAAGGGCAAATTGGCAAGACATCGTGAAGCGGTTTGCCGGCTGTGCCGCAGGGAAGGGATGAAACTCTTCCTTAAGGGCCTCCGGTGTTTTACGGAAAAATGCGCCATCGAAAAGCGCAACTTCGTTCCCGGACAGCACGGGCAAGCGCGCCGGCCGAAGATGGTTGGCTATGGCGTGCAGTTGCGCGAGAAGCAGAAGATGAAGCGCACCTACGGCCTGCTCGAAAAGCAATTCCGCCACTATTACGGCAAGGCGGAGCGGGCACAGGGGCCCACCGGCGGAAACTTGATGGTGATGCTCGAGCGGCGCCTCGACAACGTGGTGTATCGCGCGGGGCTGGCGAGCTCGCGTTCGCAGGCCCGGCAGTTGGTCACGCACGGGCACGTGCGCGTCAGCGGCCGCAAGGTGAATATCCCGAACTATCTGGTTAAGCTCGGTGACGAAGTGGCCATCAAGGAAAAGATGCACCAGAACGCCATGGTGCTTGAGGCGCGCAATCTGGCGCAAAACCAGAATGCCGCTCCGTGGCTGCAAATCGACCGGGAGAATTTCAAGGCGCGCGTGCAGGCCATGCCGCGCCGCGAAGACGTCCAAACGCCGGCGATGAACGAGCAGTTGATCGTCGAGCTGTATTCCAAGTAAGCCGGATCGCGCAGCACTAACGATTTTTTTGCAGGAGCCCGCGTGTGGCGGGCGGGAGGAAAGACACAATGTGGAAAGGCTTTCAGAAACCGAAGCGGCTGGCGGCGGAACTCGAATCGCTAACCGACAAGTACGGAAAATTCTCCGCGCAGCCGTTTGAGCGCGGCTGGGGCACCACGGTTGGCAACGCGTTGCGCCGGGCGCTATTGAGTTCGATTGAGGGCGCGGCCATTACGGCCGTGAAAATCGAAGGAGTGCTCCACGAATTCTCGCCGATTCCCGGCGTGGTCGAGGACGCCACCGACATCATCCTGAATCTCAAGCAGGTGCCGCTGAAGTTGAATTCCGATCAGCCTAAGACGATCACGCTGGTCGTCGATACGCCGGGCCCGGTCACCTCCGCGAAAATCGAGGAGGACGCCGACCTGGCTGTGCTCGATAAGAACGTTTATCTGGCCACCGTCAGCGAAGGCGGGAAGTTCGAGATGGAAATCCGCGTCAAAAACGGCCGCGGCTATGTGGCCGCCGACCGCAACTTTGACGAGGACTTGCCGATCGGCTACATCCCGATCGATTCCGTGCACTCGCCCGTGCGCAAGGTGAACTACGCGGTCGAAGCGGCGCGTCTCGGCCAGATGACCGATTACGAAAAGCTGACTCTCGAAATCTGGACCAATGGCGCAATCACTCCGCAGGATTCCATCGGCTTGGCGTCCAAGCTCATCAAGGATCACATGAGCATCTTTATCAATTTCGAGGAACAGCCCGAATTGCCCGAGGAAGTGGTCGAGAACTTCAGCGACCCGCGCCTCGAGCATTTGGACCGCTCGGTCGAGGAGCTCGAGCTTTCGGTGCGCTCTTATAATTGCCTCAAGAACGCCAACATCCAGAGCCTGCGCGAGCTGGTGCAGAAGACCGAAGGCGAAATGCTCAAGACGAAAAACTTCGGCCGCAAGTCGCTCAACGAGATCAAGGACATTCTCGTGAAGATGGGCCTTTCGCTCGGCATGAAGTTCGATGAGCATGGGCGCATCATTTGGCCGCCGCTGCCGAGCCAGACGGCTCCGCCGGCGCCCGAGGAAACTACCGCGTTCTAGCGTGTTTTGTAGGGGCCGGGTTCACCCCCGCCCACTTTTGCTCTGCGGTATAAAAATTAAATTGTCAGCAATCCGTTAAGGAATCGACAAAAATGCGACATCTCGTATCAGGAAGCAAACTCGGGAAACAGCCAGCGCACCGCCGGGCGGTGCTGCGCAATCTGGTGACCAACGTCATCGAGCGCGAACGCATCACCACCACCATCGCCCGCGCGCGCGCCGCGCGTCCGCTCGTCGAAAAAATGATCACCCTCGGCAAGCGCGATACGCTTCACGCGCGCCGGCAGGCCGCCGCATTTCTGCAAACGACGGACGCGACCAAGAAACTTTTCGCCGTGATCGCTCCGCGTTTTTCGGATCGTCCCGGCGGCTACACGCGCATCGTTCGCGTCGGCTGGCGCATCGGCGACGGCGCCGAGCTCGCGATCCTCGAGCTCATTGGCTCCGAGCTGAAGAAGAAAGAAAAGAAAACCAGAAAAGAGAAGCCGCAGGAAGTCCCCGAGGCCGAAGCCGAAGCAAAAGCATCGAGCTAACTGGGCCTCATCCTCAACAACATCAAAGATAAAATCACGCCCGCGCGGGCGTTCTGTCCGCGCCGCGTTTCCCTGTAAACCGCGCCCGGGAAATTTCCTGAGTACCGGTAGCTCGGGTGTCATGGTTTACCTCGCAGTTTCCCAGAGGATATCCGTGTGCCAAACGTGCGCATAGCGGCTCACAAGAAGGCAAACCCGGTGTACAATGCCGCCTGCTCGGGAAGTCGAATCTGCAATCCCGGATACGAGCGAAGTCAGTCTATGAAGAAGCTGCTGATTGTTGCGGGCATCGTTGCGGCGGCATACGTCCTGATATGCGGCGCGCTGTTTGTGGTGATGCTGCAGCCCCCGAATATCTTTGCGCGCACGATGAAGCATGTGCCGTGGCCGGCATTTGCGGTGCTGCCGTTCAAATCACTCTGGATGGAGGCCCGGCGTGGCCACGTGGCCGTCGGCGATATGGCGCCCGATTTTTCTCTCGAAAGCCCGGACCACAAGAGCCAGTTTCAGTTGTCCTCCCTGCGAGGACAGGAGCCGGTCGTCCTCGCCTTTGGGAGTTACACTTGACCGCCATTTCGGCGGGAGGTTCCCGCCCTGAACAAGCTGTACCAGCAGTACAAGGGTCAGGTGGCGTTTTATGTCGTGTACATTCGCGAGGCGCACACCAGCGACGTTTGGCAGGACCCGGACAACATTCGGGACCACATTGTGTTTGCAAGTCCGAAAAATTTCGACCAGCGCAGCGAAATGGGCGAAATGTGCGTGGTGAAGCTCGGAATCAAGTTTCCCGCGGTGATCGACACGTTCGACAACGCCACGGAGCGGGCCTACACGGGCTGGCCGGATCGCCTGTATGTGATTGGCCGAAGCGGCCGCGTGAAATACAAGTCACCTCCTGGCCCGTACGGCTTTGCTCCCGAGGGAGTGGCGGAAACCCTGAAAACTCTAGTTCCTGCCGGAAAAAACTGAGTGGTGTGTCAGACGGATCTTCCCCCTAGATTCGGTCGCGATTTTGCTGCTAACTTTCTGATGTTGCAGCTTTTGTTGTTCTCCGCGGGGCGGAGAGCGTCTGCCTACGTGGTGGCGGGAAGCGAGACGCCCAAGGCTGCCAGGATCTG
>DATLTU010000047.1:0-14249 GCA_035533415.1 Candidatus Limnocylindrales bacterium | reverse complement strand
ACGCATCGCAAAAACAGGCTGGCTGTGAGATGATATTGCGCCTGTTCGTTTCAGGCGCCGTTGGAAGCGGATTCACAACCTGCGAACGCGCAGCAAACTCGAGGAGGGAATTTTGGATACACAAAAAATCGTAGCGGAACTGAAGAGGGAACGGGACCGGCTGAGTCAAGCCATCGCAGCGCTCGAAGGCCAGCCGCGAAACTCGCATGCAAGAACAGGCGCGAAGGCGGGCGCCAAGCCCCATCGAGCCGCGGGCGGCGCGAAGAAGCGCGGGCGTCTGACGCCGGAAGGCAGAAAGCGTCTGTCGGACCTGATGAAGAAGCGCTGGGCGGAGAGAAAGAAAAAAGCTACCGCGAAGCGTTAAGTTAATGAAACCCGAGCGCGGCTCGGAATGTTTTTCGCCGGAGTGAAATCGATGCCAGAACCAAGCAAAGAAGAGTTGATGGCGCGCATCGCTGAGCTCGAACGCCAGGCTGGCGCGAAGAAACCGGGCGGCCTGGAATTCAAGGTGGGCGAGAAGGGCGGCGTCAGCGTCTATGGGCTGGGCCGCTTTCCCGTGACGCTGTACTACGAGCAGTGGGTGCGCCTGCTCGACGCGGGGGATCGAATTCGCGCTTTCCTCGAAGAGAACAAGTCCAGGCTGAAACTGCGCGACAAGGCGTAAGCCGAGGCGCTTTTCCGTTCGAGGGTTTACCGCTCGCAGTGCGTGCTACAGAGTGTTGCGCTTGCGCGGGAACGGATCGTCCTGCGGAACTTCGCGCGTGGTCACTTCTCCCTGATCGGGATCGGGCGCGTTCTCGACGCCGTCAACAATGCCGGCTTCGTATGCCTGGCCGTCTTCGAGCAATTCGTCGACGCTTTCCGAATCCGCGCTCTCGACATTCGATAGTCCCTGCAAGTCGCCCGATTGCCCCGCGCTCGCCGATCCTGGGCCTTTGCTTCGCATCGCAATGTCGTTTCCCGAAGAGCGAACGCCGCGCGACAATCTCTCCCGGCGCGTCGCTTTGTTTTTACGCGCAGCTTTTCTCGCGGCCTGAGCGGCTCTTTTGCTCGCGGCGATCCGGCTTGTTTTCTTCTTGGCCGTAACTCTCCGCCTGATGGCTGGCTTTTTCTTGCGCGCCAACGCCTTCGCGCGAACCGCTTTTTTTAGCCGCTTTGGCTTTTTCTTGGCCATGCGGGGAGTGTACCACTGGCAACGGGCGCAAACAATCACACGCAAAGCGGCGCGAAGCGGGACGCGCCAAACGGCACGAACGACGACACGCACGGCGGATCGCGACGGATGGCAAGCGATCTAAAATCTCAGAAGATGTAATTTATTTCTTACCGGCTGTGTTTGGGCGCTCTGGGCTCGGCGGGATCGTACAGCGAGGACGACAGCGATGCCGTTACCGGATACGATTTCCCGCCATCGGAAATTTTCGTAATCAGCAGGTCGTATCGAAACCCCTGTGGATGCTCGCGGCTCCGCAGCAACACGAGCAGGCCGTTCACCTGCGCGTCGGCAGGCACGATCATTCGTTTGCCCGAAGCGGCCGGAGAAACGAGCGGAGCCACCAGCGTGCCGCGAAATGCCGTGCCGTCCGCGTCGCGCGCGGAGTTGATCGATTGCGCCACTTTGACGCGCATCACGGTTCCCGCGGGGAATTGATCCATCGCGTCGGCGCGCGACGATTTTAACCGGGTCTGCATCTGGAAATTCAACACGGAGCCTGCGGCAACGCGGACTTGCGGGATTTCGGGTCCGCCGCTCCATGCGGGCAGCGAAAGCAATGCGATGGCGCACGCGGCGATGGCGAGGCGTTTCATGGGCTGGGCTCCCGAGTGAAATTGCCGACAGCTACTTAATAACGCGCGGGCGGCGACGCGTCAAGCATCATTGCAGTCGGCTATTCGTAATTCCATGCTGTCCGGACGGCCAGTGTTCCGCTGGTTTGTGACGGCTTATCGGGGGTAGCGGCCGCCCCCGAACGTAAAGACGATTCCCGTGGAAAGCCACAAATTATTCTGGTGGCTTTGCAAGAAGGACGTTCTGTAGTAGTCCGCGTCGAACGCGCGCACGGCCCAGTGGCGGGAAAGCTGGAGGTCCACGCCACCGCCGGTTTTGAACGAGAAGCCATTTTCAGAATACGTGCTGCCGCCGGGCCCCTGGATCGTCAAATCGAGGCGCGAGCCTCCGGCCAGGAATTCGCCGAAGGCGGTGAGCGTCGAATGGCGCGGGCGGAAAAAGATCCGCGGCCCGAAGTGATTGCCATAAAGTTTCGTATTGGCGCCGAAGGCCGATCCCCATTGTTCGCTGGCGTCCGCCTGGATTTGGAGCCAGGGCAGAATATTCAATCCGACAGAACCCAAAAAGCCGTTCGTATTCGGGTAGCCGCCGCCGGCATTGAATTGGGTGTGCGCGAAGTCGCCGCTGAGTTCGACGCTCATCCCTTGCTTCAACGCCTGAGTGCGATCCTGCGCTTGCGCGGGAGCGGCCATCGTCAGCAACACACAACCGAACACCAGAAACGCACTACTCAGTACCGGCCGCTTCATCGTTTGCCTCTTCTGGCCCCGCGGGCCGCGCGATAAAGTTTTCTGCGGCGCAGTCGCGTGGCTGCGTCCATCTGTGCATGAAGGAGAATGCAAGGGCAGGGGACAATAGAGTGTCAATTTTAGCGGAAACTTTCAACCCTCTTCGCGATTTGCTTTCGTACGGGGCATTGGGAGCTGTCGGGGATGCGGCTGCCATTTATGGGAACAATGCGGGTATACTACGCAGTTTCTTACGGCGATTGTTAGGGGGCGCTATGAAACGGCATGTGTTGGCTATTTGCGGCTGTGCAATTTTGGCGTGCGTGGCGCCTCTTGCGCCGGGAGCGCGGGCGGCGAATCTGCATTTAATTCCGCAGCCGCGCGAAGTGAAGGAAACGGGCGGCGCGGCGTTTGCGGTGACGCGGCGGACGCGAATCGTTGTCAGCAGCGCGTTGGGCGGCAGGGATTTTCAGGGCGCGCAGATGCTCGAGGACGAAATCGAGCGCTGGACCGGATGGGAGCCGAAAATCGCGGTTTCGCGGACGATGCCGGGCGGCTCGAATATTATTTATATCGGCAGCGTGGCCGGCGACAGGAGATTGCGCGGCGCGCTCGAGAAGCAGGGACTTGCGATGCCACAGGGATTCGACGCGCAGGGCTACGCGATTTCCGCGCAGCGGCAGCGAATTCTAGTCGGCGGGGCGAGCGCGCAAGGCGCGTTCTACGGCGTGCAAACGCTGCGGCAACTGCTGCAGCCCGTCGGCGGCGAAAACAGCTCAAGCGCCACCCAAAAAGTCGGCGAATTGGAGTGTCCCGCGGTGACCATCCGCGACTGGCCCTCGATGCAGTGGCGCGGCGTCAGCATTGACATCAGCCGCGGGCCGATTCCCACGCTGAAGTTCATGGAAAGGCAGATTCGCGTCCTCGCCGGATACAAAATCAACATGTACGCGCTGTACATGGAAGATGTATTTCAGGTTCCGGGAAACGAGATTTTCGCGCCGCGCGTTGCGCTGACGGCGGATGAAATTCGCGCGCTGGTCTCCTACGCGCAGGCTTATTACGTCACGATTGTGCCGGAACTGGAAACCTACGGGCATCTTCACAAAGTGCTGCGTTACGACATTTACAGCAAGCTGGCGGAGATTCCGCACGGCTCGGTGCTGACGCCGACGCAGCCGGGAACCTACGATCTACTCGGACAAATGATCGCGGCCATGGCTCCGCTGTTCAAAGGGCCGTTCTTTCATATTGGCGCGGACGAGACGTTTGAGCTTGGCCAGGGCCAAACGAAGGCGCTGATTGCCAAGGAGGGTCTGGGCCAAGTCTATCTGAGCCACATTGCGAAACTCGATCAGATGCTGAAACCGTATCACAAGCAGACGATGTTCTGGGCGGACATCGCCGAGCATTTCCCGCAATTGCTTTCCACGCTGCCGAAGGATGTGATTCCGGTGATTTGGACGTATGGCGACGCGCCGTCGTATGACGCGCGGCTCGCGCCGTTTCGCAATGCGGGTTTGCAGATGTTCGTTTCGCCGGGAATCAGCAATTGGCGGCGCGTGTATCCGGATTTCAACGCGGGCTTCATGAATATCCGCAACCTGACGCGCGACGGACAAAAATTTAACGCGCTCGGAATGTTGAATACGGAATGGAAAGACTGGGGCGGACCGCTGAGCGGAATGGATTGGCCGGGATTCGTTTTCGGAGCGGCGTGCGCGTGGCAGCCGGGCGAATCGTCGGTGGAGCAATTCCTCCAGAGCTACGATTGGGCGTTTTATCGCAATACGGGTCACACGTTCGAGGACATTCTCAACAAACTGGCCGCGACGAACACGCTGCTCGATGGCATGAAGCTCAGCGGGACGTACACCTCATATTTCTGGGCGGACCCATTTTCGCAGACGGGCGCCAACTACGCCGCGGCGGCTGCGCCGGTGACGCACGAAATGCGCGTGGACGCCGAGCAAGCGTGGGAATCGCTGCTTGAAAATCGCGGCAAGGCGAGGATCCACGCGGACACAATCGACGATTTGATTTTCGGCGCGCACCGCCTGGACGCGATGGGAATGAAATTCGAATACACGCAGGAGATGAGCCAGATGTATTGGGACGCTTTTCTGAATATGAGCAACCAGCAGCAGGTGCTGCGCGATTTGGAGGGATTGAGTTCGATGGACGGCGATTTGCAGGATTTGCGCGAAGAAATGATCAGCCTGCGCGATGAATATGCGCGGCGCTGGCGCGCGGAGAACCGCGAATATTGGCTGGGCAACGTCCTGATTCGCTACGACACGATGGCGGACGAAATGCAGCTCAAAATCAATACGATCAACGTGCTCGAGGATAATTATTCGCAGTTGGGGCAGTTGCCGCCGCCGGAAAGCCTGGGATTCTATACGCGGCCCGCGCCGCCGCCGCCGCCGAGCCAGTAACATTGCAGAAAGCCCATTTGCTTTTTAGCGCCGAGTCGTGATGGCGCGGTGCGCTATTAGCGGGCAACTATTTTCTGCGCGGCTTGGGCGCGAGTCGCGCGTGTCGCGGGATAGGTAATTTGTTTGCCGCGGACGCGCGCGAAGGGCGTGAGGTTGTGAGGATTGCGGCGCGTGAGCGTCATAATGTGCTCGACGGCATGTCCGCGAACGGCGAGCGCGTCGGCGAGAAGCGAGCGGTGACAGCGCCAGGGAACGGCTTCGGCGCACATGATGGCGCAGCGTTTAGGTTTGGCTCGCCCGCCTGGGCGGGCGAGTTTTTCGAGGCGGCCAATACCCGCGGCGAAGTCGGGCGTTTGCATGTAGTCGGCGAAACCGCGGAAGCTCAAATTGTTCCAGCCAGTGTTTGGCGAATCGGGACGCGCGCGGCGCAGGCCGCCGAGTTTGCCTAGATGCGTGTAGGCGATGTGCGCGCGGCGGAGGGCTTGTGGAAGCGCGTCGCCTGCCTGCGCAGGCAGGCGATTAAATTGAGGATTGTGGCGCGAGCGGGGAATGGTGCGCACGTCGACGACGCGCTGAACATCGTGCGCTTTGAGAAGCGCGATAAAATCATCGAGCGAGCGATTGGAATGGCCGATGGTGAGAATGAGCGGCTGCGCGCGGCGGATCGCTTGTTTGCGAGCTTGTTTGGAAACTTTTCCGCCAGCTCGTTTGCGAAATTCTGCGTTCACGGCAGAAATCCTTTTTGCGGGAGCCGTCCGAGAGGGATGGTAGAAACTGACATCTGTTTCTTTGGACCTTTCTTCCTTTTGGTATCATCTATCGTCTTGAGGGTCGATTGCAATTTTCCGTTTAGGGCGCGCTCGTGAAACGAAGATGATCGAAGCGCGGCCAAAGCGCGGCTGAGTGACGGGATGCGCGGAGAAAGGGACGGAAGCGAGGCAATATGGCGACGATTCCCATGAAGTTGAAGGAGCGCAAGGAAATTGCGAATGCCACGATGGCGCTTTTTCTCGAAAAGCCCGCGGCGTTTGATTTCAAGCCTGGGCAGGCGATGGAAGTGAAATTAAATCATCCTGCGGAGACGGACGCGGAAGGAAATTCGCGCGCGTTTTCGATTGCGAGCGCGCCTTACGAGAAGGACTTAATGTTTGCTACGCGAATGCGCGACACGGCGATGAAGAGATGTTTGAGGACAATCCCGCTGGGCACGGAGCTCGAAGTCGATGGACCGTGGGGCGATCTGAAATTGCACACACGCGCGGCGCGGCCGGGAGTTTTTCTGGCGGGCGGAATCGGGATCACGCCGTTTCGCAGCATGGTGCTGGACGCGGCGAAAAATCGATTGCCGCACAGGCTGTGGCTGTTTTACTCGAATCACAGGCCGGAGGACGCGCCATTTTTGGAGGAATTGGAGCGCGCGGAGAAAGAGAATGCGAATTTCCGGATGATTGCGACCATGACCGAAATGGAGAAGTCCTCGCGCGCCTGGCATGGCAAAACGAGACTCGTCGACAAAGCGATGCTTTCGGAAGCGATTGGCGATCTGAGCGCGCCGATTTATTACATTGCCGGGCCGGGAGGAATGCTCAACGCGATGCGGAAAATGCTGCTGGATGCGGGAGTGAATGAGGACGACATTCGCGCGGAGGAATTTGCGGGTTATTAGAGCAGCGCGATGCGGGTTCGATTTGGCGCGGCGAACGGACGGGGATTCTGGGCCTCAGGGGCTAAAGCCCCCTTTATTTTGGCCGGTCTCATGTCAGGGCTGAAGCCCTGACCTCCTGAGGAGCAGCAAGAAACTCGCGGCACGGAACGCTAGATTAATTCGATTCAACGATGAGGTGAGGGTTGGTGCAGGTGACGGCGTTGTTTTTCGACGTGGGCGGCGTGCTCCTGAGCAATGGGTGGGACCGCGGCGCGCGGCGCGCGGCAGCGAAGAAGTTCCGTCTGGACTGGGACGATTTCGAGGACCGGCACGAATTGCTGCTGCACGCCTTCGAAACGGGCGAGCTGAGCCTGGACGAATATTTGAAGCGCGTTGTTTTCTATCGCCAGCGGCCGTTTAGCCGGCGGAGCTTCGTCGATTTTATCCATTCGCAATCGCGGCCGATGCCGGAGACCCTGGCGGCGCTGGGGAGAGTTGCGGCGAGGCGGAAATATTTGATGGGCGCGCTGAACAACGAATCACGAGACTTGAACGAGTATCGCATCCGGAAATTCAAGCTGCGAAAATATTTTGATGTGTTTCTGAGTTCGTGCTACCTGGGCGTGCGAAAGCCGGATGAGGCCATTTATAAACTGGCGCTGAGCATCACGCAGCGCACCGGGGAGGAATGCGTGTTTATCGACGACCGGGCGCTGAACCTGGAATGCGCGCGCGAGTTGGGCATGCACACGATTCAATTCAAGAATGCGAAGCAGCTGGAGACGGAGCTGAAGAGGCTCGGCGTTGAAATCGCAAGCGCCTAGCAAGGGTAGAGGCAGGGTAGCTGGAGCGCGCGCGGAAGCATCGAAAGAGATGAAGAAAGGGACACCATGGCGCCGGAGATAGAGCCGCATCTGTTTGTGATTCTGGGAGCGACGGGAGATTTAATGGGGCGGAAGCTGCTGCCGTCGCTGCAGGAGCTCTTCGCGAGACACGCGCTGGGGCCAAAGAGTTTGATCCTCGGCGTCGGAATGGAAACCAATATCAACGATGAAAGCTTTCGCGAGCAATGCCGGAAGGATTTGACCGATGCCGGAACTCCGCAGGAGCAAATCACGCAGAGCATTACCGACGGTCGAGTGTTTTACCAGACGATTGGCAAAGGAACTCCGGAGGATTACGCCAAGCTGGCGGCGCGAATCGAGAAGGTCGAGAGCGATAACGGACTGCCAGGGAACCGCGTTTTATATCTGGCATTGCCGCCGAAAGTTTTCCCGCTGGCGATTGCGGGGCTGGGAAACGCGGGATTGAATAAGAGCAAAGGCTGGACGCGGCTGGTGATCGAAAAGCCGTTTGGGCGGGATTTGCAGTCGGCGCAAGCGCTGAATCAGGTGGCGCACGAGCATTTCGAAGAGAAGCAGATTTACCGCATCGATCACTATTTGGGCAAGGAGACGGTGCAGAATCTTTTGGTGTTCCGGTTTGCGAATGCGCTGTTCGAGCCGCAGTGGAATCGCGACCGGATTGAAAGCGTGGAGATCACCGTGGCGGAATCGCTTGGCGTGGAGCACCGCGCGGTCTATTACGAAGGAGCGGGCGCGTTGCGCGACATGGTGCAGAACCATTTGACGCAGCTCATGACTTTGACGGCGATGGAAGTGCCGGAGATGTTCCAGGCCAATCCAATCCGGCGAGAAAAGGTGAAAGTGCTGCGCTCGGTGCTGCCGATCAAAATTGATAACGTGGTGATGGGGCAGTACGCCGCTGGGCAAATTGATGGCAAGGATGTGCCCGCATATCGCGACGAGCCCGGAGTAGCGAAGGATTCGCAGACGGAAACATTCGTGGCGATGCGCCTGGAAATTGAGAACTGGCGCTGGCATGGCGTGCCATTTTTCCTGCGGACAGGCAAGAGGATGGCGCAGCGCCTGAGCCAGATCGTGGTGAATTTCCGGCGTCCGCCGGTGTGGATTTTTCAGCCGTTCGACAACAAGAAAATTCAAGCGAACGCGCTGGTGATCGCGATTCATCCGGATGAGGGATTCGACCTTTACTTTGAAATTAAAGCGCCCGGCCCGGGCGTGCAGATCGAAAGAAGCGATTTGCATTTCCGGTATTCCGAGAAATTCAAGCCCCTTCCGGAGGCGTATGAAACGTTGCTGCTCGACGTGATACAAGGCGACCCGACGCTGTTTGTGAGCGACGATTGGGTGGAAGCATCGTGGAAACTGTATACGCCGGTGATCGAGAATCGCCCGAAGCCGCTGCCGTATGCCGCGGGAAGCTGGGGTCCGGCGGCGGCGGACGCCATGCTGAGCGATTTGGGACGCGCGTGGACAAAACCCTAGCGACGAATGCGCAGGTTTTTTCGGACCTCGATGCGCTGAGCCGAGCCGTGGTCGAGGATTCGGTGCGCGTGGCGAACGAAGCCGTGAACGCGCGCGGGCGCTGCATGATTTCGCTGTCCGGCGGGAAAACGCCGGAAAAGGCGTATGAACTGTGGTCGGGGGAATTTCGCGGCAAGATGCCGTGGGCGAAAACGCATTTCTTCTGGGGCGATGAACGATTTGTGCCTGCGGATGACCCCAAGAGCAATTACCGCATGACGCGCGAGACGCTGTTTCAGCATATTCCCGTGCCGCCGGAGAATATTCATCCCATGGCGACGAATTTCCCGCAGGCGGATGAGGCTGCGCGCGCGTACGAAAAAATGTTGCGGACGTTTTTCTCCGACGCGGGGCCGTCGTTTGATTTGCTGTTTTTGGGCGTGGGGGGCGAGGGGCACACAGCGTCGCTCTTTCCGGATTCGCCGGCGCTGAAGGAACAGGAGCGATGGGTGGTTGGCGTGCGAGCGCCGGTTGAGCCTCCGGTGCGAATCAGTTTGACGCTTCCGATTTTGCGGCGCGCGCGTACGACGTACATTTTGCTGGCGGGGCCGGATAAACGGGAAATCGTGGCCACGCTGCGAAACGATTGGGCGGCCTCGGCGCGGAAATTGCCAGTGGCGATGCTAAATCCGGAGGGTGAAGTGATTTGGTTTCTGGACCGCGCGGCGGATGGAGACGTATCCGGAAAGCAATGGTTGGGCAGCAGGAGTGCATAATTTTCACGCGAGTGCGCGGGCGGCCAGGACGCGGCGAAGTCGCATCTTAATAACTGGGTGGCTGGCGCTGACAGACGACGCGGCGGAAACAGTTTGCACCGCACCGGCCGCCTCACAAATGACGCAAAAAATGACCGTTGGCAGTGCCCGACGGCCATGATATACAGGAGTGCAGCCCAGGATGCGCGACGAAAACATCCCCAACTTTCCTTCCCCGTTAGGCCCGCAGCAGCCGTCTTCTTTTAAGCGTGAATTGCGCGTATGGTCGCGCGATGTCGCGGTGGCGCTCGGCCTGGCGCTCGTGATTATCGTGTTCCTCTACCAGCCGGTGAAGGTGGAAGGCACGAGCATGGCGCCGCTGCTGAGCGATCAAGAGCGGATTTTCATCAACAAATTCGTCTACCGCTTCGAACCGATTCATCGCGACGACGTGGTCGTTTTCTGGTATCCGCTCGACCGGTCGCAGTCGTTTATCAAGCGCGTGATCGGTTTGCCGGGAGAAACGCTGCAGATTCGCGACGGCGTGCTGTACATCAATAGAAAGGAAGTCCCGGAGCCCTACGTTCCGCGACGCTATTTCGACGATTCGAGTTACGGGCCGATCAAGATTCCGGCCCACGAGTATTTTGTGATGGGCGATCATCGCGACAGCTCGAATGATTCGCGGATCTTCGGGCCCGTGCCGCGAAACTATATTTACGGCAAAGCCGTGTTTGCGTACTGGCCGTTCCATCAGTTTGGCGAGATATCGGCGCCGTAGAGGGCGACGATTGCGAGAAGGCCCGGCATCGTGAGCCGCGAGTTGAAAGCTGGTATAAGATGAAGCGCGCCGGAGGACACACTGAAGCAGCCGCACGAAAGCAGCGCGATACTCGCGCTCGAGGACGGAAGAGTATTTAAGGGACGCGCGGCGGGCGCACGTTGCCGCCGTGGCGGCGAAGTTGTTTTTAATACCAGCCTTACCGGCTACCAGGAAGTTTTCACCGATCCCAGTTACGCGGGCCAGATGGTCTGCCTGACGTATCCCCACATTGGAAATGTTGGCGCGAATCTTGAGGATGAGGAAGCGGCGCATCCGTATATCGAAGGGCTGATCGTGCGCGATTTCTCGCAGGTTTCGTCGAATTGGCGCGCGAGCGAGACTGCGCAGGCATATCTGGAGCGGCACAAAATTCCGGTGATTTGGGACATCGACACGCGTGCGCTGGTGCGGCACATACGGCAAGCAGGGGCGTTGCGCGGAGTGGTGTCGACGGACGGCGGCGCGGCGGAGGCGCTGATTGCGGAGGCGCGCGCGCTGCCGTCGATGGCCGGGCAAGAGCTGGCGAGCCAGGTGACGTGCGCGAAGGCATATCGCTGGGAGCGCGGGTCGATACCGTTGGCGGCGAGTTATGCGGCGGCTGCGAGTGCGCCGAGCGGAACGAACGCGCGGGCGGTTGCAACGGCTGCGAGAAACGCGGGCGAGAGACGCTACAAAGTTGTGGCCTACGATTTTGGCATCAAGCAGAACATCTTGCGGATGCTCGTCGATCATAACTGCGACGTGACGGTTGTGCCGGCGGCGACTTTGGCGGAAGACATTCTGGCGATGAAGCCGGATGGCGTGTTTTTGTCGAATGGGCCGGGCGATCCGGAGCCGATTACGTTTGCCGTGCGGAATATTCAGAAGCTGATGGGGCGCGTGCCGATTTTTGGGATTTGTCTGGGGCATCAATTGTGCGGGATCGCGCTCGGCGGGAAAACTTTTAAGCTGAAGTTTGGGCACCATGGGTCGAATCATCCGGTGAAGAATCTGCTGACGGAGAAGGTCGAGATCACGGCGCAGAATCACGGATTTTGCGTGGATCCGGAGTCGTTGCCGTCGAGTGACGTCGAAATCACGCACGTGAATTTGAACGACCACACAAATGAGGGCATGCGGCACCGGTCGTTGCCGTTGTTCAGCGTGCAGTATCACCCCGAGGCTTCGCCGGGGCCGCACGACGCGCGCTATTTGTTCGAGCAATTCACGGACATGATGACGAAATAGTTGCGTCAGGGCCTGGCTTTAGCCATGCCGAAAAAAACAGCAAGAGGAGGACGGCTTTAGCCGCTGAAGCGATGGCAGTTCCGAGACGGCGCATCCGTGAGTCCGGCACATACTTTGTTACGTCGCGTACGTGGCAAGGCAGGCGCCTCTTCATAAACGCGGCGGTTTGCGAAATCTTTCGGACATCGTTGCTCGGATATCGGGACCAAGGTCATTACTTGCTTCACGCGTTCGTATGGATGCCGGAACATTTTCATCTGCTGATTACTCCGGCAGAAGACGTGGCGCTGGAGCGTGCTGTGCCATTCATTAAAGGCGGGTCGGCCCATAGGATAAGAGAAGAACGACAATTGACGTTTCCGGTGTCGCAGCGCGGATTCAGCGACCATCGAATTCGCGACTACGGCGATTACGAGACTCACGTTCGTTACATCGAGCAAAACTCGGTGAAGCGGCGCATCGTTACGGCAGCAAGCGAGTAGGAATGGTCTTCCGCGGGATGGATAATTGCGCTCGACGGCATACCTCAGCGGCTAAAGCCGCTGTCAAGCGCGGCGGTACGGCACGGCGGAAGCCGGGCCCTGACGAACCCGAGCAAGGTCTCGTCAGCCTAGGAAGACGAAACGGAATTAGCAATACCTGAGGGAAAATGCCGAAACGCACGGACATAAAAAAAATCATGATTATCGGCTCGGGGCCGATTGTCATTGGGCAGGCGTGCGAGTTCGACTATTCGGGGACGCAGGCGTGCAAGGCGCTGCGCGACGAAGGCTACGAAGTGGTGCTCGTCAATTCGAATCCCGCCACGATCATGACGGACCCGGAGATTGCGCAACGAACGTACATCGAGCCGCTGACAAAGGAATATCTGGAGCCGATTATTGCGCGCGAACGGCCAGACGCGCTGTTGCCGACGGTGGGCGGGCAGACGGGGTTGAATACGGCGGTCGAGCTGGCGGAGAGCGGGATTCTCGAAAAGTACGGCGTGAAATTGATTGGCGCTTCGCTGCGCGCGATTCAGATCGCCGAGGACCGGTTGCAATTCAAGGATGCGTGCCAGCGCGTCGGATTGGAAGTTCCCGCGTCGGCGGTGGTAAGGGAAGTTGGCGAGGGCGTGAAGCTGGCGGATCAGCTTG
This sequence comes from Candidatus Limnocylindrales bacterium, assembly GCA_035533415.1. Lineage (GTDB taxonomy): Bacteria > Acidobacteriota > Terriglobia > Acidiferrales > UBA7541 > DAHUXN01. The sequence goes on along the minus strand of DATLTU010000047.1, from coordinate 1,381 downwards.
GATATCCCGTGGTGATTCGGCCTTCGTTCACGTTGGGAGGCACGGGCGGGTCGATTGCATATAACCGCGAGGAATTTTCAGAAGCGATTGCGCGGGCGCTCGACGCAAGCCCGGTGCACGAGGCGCTGATCGAGGAATCGGTGCTGGGTTGGAAGGAGTTCGAGCTCGAAGTGATGCGCGATCATCGTGATAACTTCGTGGTGATCTGTTCGATTGAGAATGTCGATCCGATGGGAATTCACACCGGCGACTCGATCACGGTAGCGCCGGCACAGACGCTGACGGACAAAGAGTATCAGCGGATGCGCGACGCGGCCGCGGCGGTGATTCGCGAGGTGGGCGTCGAGACGGGCGGATCGAACATTCAATTTGCGATTGATCCGGAAACGGGCCGGATGGTGGTGATTGAGATGAACCCGCGCGTGTCGCGCAGCTCGGCGCTGGCGAGCAAGGCGACCGGATTCCCGATTGCGAAAATCGCGGCGAAGCTGGCCGTGGGCATGACGCTCGACGAAATCCCGAACGACATCACGAAGAAAACGCCCTCTTCGTTCGAGCCGACGATTGATTACGTGGTGGTGAAAATTCCGAAGTGGCAGTTCGAGAAATTTCCCGGAGCGGATACCACGCTAACGACGCAAATGAAGTCGGTGGGCGAAGTGATGGCCATCGGGCGCACGTTCGCGGAGGCGCTGGGGAAGGGAATTCGCTCGCTCGAGCCGCATGCGCCGTGGCGACCGCCCGAAGAAATTGTGGATGCGGTGCTGCGCGAAAAGCTGCACGTGCCCGGGCCGGACAGAATCCATTGGCTGTTCACGGCGCTGCGGCACGGAATGAAGGCGGATGAGATTTTCTCGCTGACGAAAATCGACCCGTGGTTTTTGCGGCAGATGGAGCAGGCGGTCGCGATGGAGAAGCAAATCGGCGCGGCGACGCTCGAATCCGTTTCCGGCGAACTATTAAAAGAAGCGAAGCGCGCGGGAATGAGCGACGAGCAACTGGCGCAGATTTGGAAAACGAATACCACCGAGGTGCGCGCGGCAAGAGCGAAGCAGAATGTGCGGCCCGTGTTCAAGCGCGTGGACACGTGCGCCGCGGAATTCGAATCGTTTACGCCGTACATGTATTCGACGTACGAGGACGAAGACGAGGCGGAAACGACGAATCGGCGGAAGATTGTGATTTTGGGCAGCGGGCCGAATCGCATCGGGCAGGGAATCGAGTTCGATTATTGCTGCTGCCATGCGGCGTTCGCGCTGAAGGAAGACGGATTTGAAACGGTGATGGTGAATTGCAATCCCGAGACCGTTTCGACGGACTACGACACGTCCGATCGGCTGTATTTTGAGCCGCTGACGCTCGAAGACGTGCTGTCGGTGAT
>DATLTU010000046.1:0-4642 GCA_035533415.1 Candidatus Limnocylindrales bacterium | reverse complement strand
GGACGCACGCGCCACGCCGTTTCCGGCTTGAACAAATACGCCGCCGAATTCATCACCTGCGCGGAAGCCTGCCGCAGCGGCGTGACGTCGTCGAGAATCCAGAACGAACGTCCGTGCGTCGCGGCCACCAGATCGGCGCCGTGAATCACCAGATCGCGAATCGGCGTCGTCGGCAGATTCAATTGCAGCGGCTGCCACTGCGCTCCGTCATTGAACGAAACATACACGCCCATTTCCGTGCCCGCGTAGAGCAGTCCTCGCCGCGCCGGGTCTTCGCGAATCACGTTGACGTAGCTGCCATCGGGAATCCCCTTCGTGATGGACTGCCACGTCTTCCCGCCGTCGCGCGTTTCGTAAATATACGGCTTGATGTCGTCGAGCCGGTGGCGATCCACCGCCGCGTATGCTTCGTTCTCGTCGAAATGCGAGGCTTCCACGAACGTCACTTTGCTCCACGGCGGCAGCTCCGACGGCGTCACGTTCTGCCACGTCTTTCCGCCGTCGCGCGTCATTTGAATGTTGCCGTCGTCGGTGCCAATCCAAATTTCATCCGAAGCCACGGGCGATGGCGAAATCGTGTAGATGAGCCCGTGCTTGCCGTTGCCGTCTTCATCCTTCGCCGTCGTGGGATCAAGATTGGACGGCACGCCCGGAGCGGAACGCGTCAGATCCGGGCTGATGGTTTGCCAGCTCTGGCCGCCATCGGTCGTCTTGAACAGCACCTGGCTGCCGAAATAGAGCGCGTGCGGATCGGCGGGCGAAAAAACGAGTGGCTGCGTCCACGCGTGCCGGTAATCGCCGGGATGCGCCAGCGACGGCGTCACTTGCTGCACCGCGCCGGTCAAAACATTTTCCCGCGTTACAGTTCCACCGAAAACAATCCCCGGATGCAGCGGGTCCGGCGCTTCATACCCATTTTCGCCGCCAACCTGCAGCGGCAGCCAGTCGCGCGACGTGATGCCGCGATGGCGGCTGCGGCTCGTCGTGCCCGCCGCGCCGCTATCCTGTTGCGCGCCGTACACCCAATAGGGAAACCGGTTATCCACGGCCACGTGATAAAACTGCGCGGTCGGCTGGTTGTACCACGAGCTCCACGTCCGCGCGTCGTCCACGCTGATCACCACGCCTTGATCGCTCCCCAGAATCATGCGATTCGGATCATTCGGCTCGATCCATAGAATGTGATAGTCGTCGCCGCCCGGCGCGCCCTTGATCGCCGTGAAATCCTTGCCGCCGTCGGTCGAGCGATACGTCGAAGTATTCATCACGTAGACGACGTCGGAATTCTTCGGGTCCACGGTGACGCCGCCGAAATACCATCCTCGGCCCCAGATGCGCGCTTCGTTGTCCACCAGCCGCCACGTCTGGCCCGCGTCGTCGGAGCGGTAAAGTCCGCCATTTTTCGCGTCCACGACCGCGTAAACGCGGTTCGAATCGCTCGGCGCCACCGCCACGCCAATGCGGCCCAGCCCCTCCGTCGGCAGACCGTTCGTCAGCTGCGTCCAGTGGTCGCCGCCGTCGGTCGATTTGTAAAGCCCGCTGCCGGGTCCATTCGATGGCGGATAGACGTTCCACGGCGGCCGGCGCGTTTGCCACAGCGCGGCATAAATCGTTTTCGAATTCTGCGGATCGAAACAAAGATCGATTGCGCCCGTGTTGTCATCCGTGAACAAAATTTTCTTCCACGTAGCGCCGCCATCGGCCGACCGAAACACGCCGCGCTCGGTGTTCGGGCCGTACGCGTGCCCCAGCGCGGCCACGTAAACCAGATTCGCATCGCGCGGGTCCACCAGAATCGAGCCAATCTGCCGCGTGTCCCGGAGCCCGATGTGCGTCCATGTTTTGCCCGCGTCGGTCGATTTGTACATCCCATTGCCATAGGTAATGTCCGAGCGCATGTCCGCTTCGCCCGTGCCCACGTAAATCACATTCGGATTCGACGGCGCCACGGCAATCGCTCCGATCGACGCGATATGCTCTGCGTCAAATACCGGCTTCCAGACGTTCCCTGCGTCCGTCGTCTTCCACACGCCGCCGCCCACCGCGCCAAAATAAAAAACGTCCGGCTGGCCGGGCACACCCGTCACCGCGAGCGCGCGGCCGCCGCGAAACGGTCCAATCAGCCGCCAGCGCATTCCGCTATAGAGGCTTGGGTCCATTTGCTGCGCGGCTGCGGGGCGCGGTGCGGCGGATGCAAGGATCATCAGGCACGCGAAAGCTGCGGCGAAAAAATAGGCGTAGCGGCGAAGATGGCTCACGGTCGGTTTTCTCCCTCTGGGCGAGTCACTCGAAAGAACGCGCGAGTATATACCCGCGGAACGATGCTCGGCTACAAGACGTCGCAGCCTTGCCTCCGGTTTCTGCGGATTGGCAGTTTGCGGGAAAGCTCCTTGGTTTCGTGGGTCGGGGCTTTCAGCCCCGACATACAGACTTGGTTTTGTTCAGGGCTTTAGCCCCTGAGATACGATTTTATCCTTAATTTTCGCGAACTCTTGAACCGCGGCGCATCGCTTCCGAGTTGCGCAGCGAACTGAAACGTAACCCGGAGCTGACGGCGCCGGTCGGCCGCTACGGTTTGCGCGTGGGACCCGCGTTGCCATCAGCTCCCGCTTCGCACGCGTTCCCCCGTCTGTCGCGCCACGCGCCCGACTAGGTTGGCCAGCTCGCCCCCGCCGCTGAAGCGCCACCGGCAAACAATAAAAACCTATTTGACGGTCGCTGCCCCTAAACGCTATGCTAGTAGGGTTTCGGGCGAAACGACTGACCCTCTTGACGCATCTGATAGTATGGGCGCGAGCTGCGTTGGCATGGTCGTGAGAGATTTGGGCGCGGGAGCGGAAACCGTAGTTTGTCTTCGTGGTGCGAAGCCATCAGCTTCATCCGTCATTATTGTTAAAGACTCTGTTCGCCGGAGTGTCGTCTCCGGCGGAACGAACTATTTTACTGCGCGTTCCGTCCGCGGCTGAAAGCTCGCCCCGTCTGGGGAGGAAAACTTGACGTTGGCAATTGAAGAGAAATACGACCAGGTACGTCAGCTGATCAATATGGGCAAGGAGCGCGGTTACCTCCTTTACGATGAGGTAAACGACATCCTGCCGGCGGAAGTCCATTCCTCCGAGGAAATCGATGACCTGCTCTCGACCTTCGAGCGCTACGGCATCGACGTCTACGAAGACCTCGCGAGCGCGAAGGCCGCGTTGGCCGCGGGCGAGGCGGGTGAAACCGCCGAGCCTGTGAAGGAAGAAGCGTCATCTTCCTCCTCCGATAACGAAGTCGAGCTCGATCTGACCCCGGGCGCGCTCGAAAAAACCAATGATCCCGTGCGCATGTACTTGCGCGAAATGGGCACTGTGCCGCTGCTGACGCGCGAGGGCGAAGTCGCCATCGCCAAGCGCATCGAGCGCGGCCAGCTTCTCGTCCTGAAAACCATCACGCGCTCGCCCGTTGTGCTCAAGGAAATCATGGCCATCGGCGACGATCTGCGCCGGGGCGCGCGCTCGATCAAGGAAATCGTCCAGTTCGATGACGAGGAACTGACCGAGGAGAAAATCGAGCACAAGACCAAGCAGACGCTCAAGCAGCTCGACCGCATTGCGAAGCTCTATTTGCAGGCGCTGAAGCAGGCGCAAAAACTCGAGCGCACGGCCAAATCGAAAAGGCGCCCGTATCTCCACGCCCGGTATGCGGTCGCGCGCACGCGCATCGAAATGTCCAACCGCGTTCGCGAAATCGAATTTAATTTGTTTGAACGCAAACGCCTGATCGACAAGCTTCGCCAAACCGTCGAGCGCGTTCACGCCCTTGAGCGCGAAATCACCAAGCTCGAGCGCCGTGTCGACGCTTCGAAGGGTGATGTTCTCGCCGAAGCGCGCCGCGATTTGCGAGATCGCCGCACCGAGCTGCGCGAAATCGAAATCTCCGCCGAAGTCAGCCCGTCGGAGCTGAAGCGCACGCTCCAAATCATCATCCGCGGCGAAATCGAAGCCGAGCAGGCCAAAAAAGAATTGATCGAAGCGAACCTTCGCCTTGTCGTTTCCATCGCCAAAAAATACACGAACCGCGGCTTGCAGTTCCTCGATTTGATTCAGGAAGGCAATATCGGCCTGATGAAGGCCGTCGATAAATTCGAATGGCGCCGCGGCTACAAATTTTCCACGTACGCGACTTGGTGGATTCGCCAGGCCATCACGCGCGCCATCGCCGATCAGGCGCGCACCATTCGCATTCCCGTGCACATGATCGAAACCATCAACAAGCTCGTGCGCACCAGCCGCCAGCTGGTTCAGGAACTTGGCCGCGAACCAACGTCGGAAGAAATCGCCAAGCGCATGGATATTCCCGTCGCGAAGGTTCGCAAAATTTTGAAAATCGCGCAGGAGCCAATTTCCCTCGAAACGCCCATCGGCGAGGAAGAAGATTCGCATCTCGGCGACTTCATCGAAGACAAGGCCGTGGTCTCGCCTTCCGACGCGGTGATCAACCTGAGCCTGAAGGAGCAAACTTCTTCGGTTCTAAAAACGCTGACGCCGCGCGAGGAAAAAGTAATCAAGATGCGCTTCGGTCTCGACGATGGCAGCGAGCACACGCTCGAAGAAGTCGGCCAATCGTTTGCCGTCACGCGCGAGCGCATTCGCCAGATCGA
>DATLTU010000045.1:0-42006 GCA_035533415.1 Candidatus Limnocylindrales bacterium | reverse complement strand
ACGCGGATATGGTAGCCATTTTCGAGCCAGCGAAGCTGCTCGAGCTGTTCCAGGCGTTCGAGATCGCCGGGCGGGAGCGCGGGAAATTCCAGGAGAGCGGCGCGGCGAAACGCGTAGATGCCGATATGCTTGGAATGGCGCGCGGAGACGCGCTCGCCCGCGTCGCGAACCCATGGAATGGGAGCGCGGGAGAAATAAAGGGCGTTGCCGTCGAAATCCGAGACGACCTTCACGATGTTGGGGTCCATGATTTCCGCGGCGTGCGAGATGGGCGTGCAGAGCGTGGCGACCTGCGGTTCCGCGACGGAGAGAATTTCGTCCACGACGGCGTCGATGGCTTCCGGTGAAATGAGCGGCTCGTCGCCTTGCACGTTGACGTAAATTTCGGCCGGGATGTGGACGGCGACTTCGGCGATGCGCTCGGTGCCGGAGCGATGCTCGCGGCGCGTCAGGATGGATTCGCCGCCGAAGGATGCGACGGCTGTGCGGATGCGCTCGTCATCCGTGGCCACGACAACGCGCGAGACACGGCGGCTCATTTTGGCACGCTCGACCACGTGCTGAATCATGGGACGTCCGGCAATGGGCGCGAGCGGCTTGCCCGGGAAGCGCGACGAGTCGTAGCGCGCGGGAATCACGACGACGGCGCGGGCCTGATCGGGAAACTGACCGGGGGCTGGCTCCAATATCGGATTGGATTGGGAATTTTCCGCCATCAGAGACTTTCTCTGTACGCAAACATCTTACCATTTAGAACGCCGGTCGTTGCGTCGATCGTTCTGCTCCCCGTTGAGCCGATTGCGGATGAGCGGCTGGAGGCGTGCCGCTTCGCAGCGGACCGTCCCCCGCAAAGCCCTGATGAACCGCTTGGCATCCATCGTGCAAGGGGGACAAGCTGCCGACGCAGGCGGGTTTTGGCCGACAGGATGCTGGGTTAGTTCTAGTTCTTGCTTTGGCGTGAGGCGGTGGTAAGATGTCCGGCAAGATTCGGGCTGCTGTTGCGAATGGGGGCAGTGTGCTGAAGGCAGCCAAACTGTCCAGAGCAAGCTGGGCTGCGGGCGCGATTGCCGTCGCGCTGGCGGTCGGAATGATTCCCTGCGGCCTGGCCCATGCGCAAAGCACCGGGCCGCTCATCTACAAACCCCCGCCTCGAGGTAAAACTTCCCACGCGCCGGAAATTCGCCGAAACGTCAACTTGGTGCCCGTGAATGTCACGGTGACGGACCCGTACGGGCGGCTGGTGACGGGGCTAGATCAGGAAAATTTCCGCGTTTTCGAGGACGGCAAAGAACAGCAAATCATGCGCTTCGAGGAAGACGATGTGCCGATCTCCATCGGCATGATTTTCGACGTCAGCGGCAGCATGGCGGACAAGATCGGCAAATCGCGAATGGCCGCGGTGCAATTTTTCAAGACCGCGAATCCGGCGGACGAATTTTTCCTCGTGGATTTCGCCAGCCGCGCCCATCTGGCAACCATGTTCACCAGCAGCATCGAGGAATTGCAGAACCAGCTTTTGTTCAGTTCACCCAAGGGAATGACGGCGCTGCTCGACGCCGTGTATTTAGGGATGAGCGAGATGAAACAAGCACGCAACGCGAGAAAGGCGTTGCTCATCATATCGGATGGAGGCGATAATCATAGCCGTTACGATTACGACGACATCAAGCAGTTCTTACGCGAGACGGACGTCCAGATTTACACGATTGGAATTATTTCCGCGGACGCTTGCGACAGAACCGTGGAGGAATGCGACGGACCGGGCCTGCTGCAAGAGCTGGCGTCGATGACCGGCGGGAGATCGTTCATGGTGAGGAACCTGGACGACCTCGGGGACATCGCTACGAAGATCAGCATGGAGCTGCGAAATCAATATGTTCTGGGTTACCGGCCGAGCAACACAAAACACGACGGAAAATGGCGCAAAATCAAGGTCAAGCTGCGTCCGCCGAGAGGATTGCCTCCGCTCACCGTATACGCGCGCTATGGATACTACGCCCCTGGGCCGTAAGCGCATCGCGTTTCCTTCCATTCTAGCGTTCCTAAGCTTTTGTCTGGCTTCCGTGTTTTTGTTCGGCACCATCAGTACGTCCGCGCAGAACCAGCTTCCCCCGCCGCCCGGCGCAATACCGCAAAAAGGACCGTACACGCTGAAGAAAACCGTGGACATGGTGCGCCTGCCCGTCACGGTGGTCGATAAAAAGGGAAATTTCGTTCCCGAATTGAAGGAGCAAAATTTCCGCGTGCTGGAGAACGGCGCGCCGCAAACGATTTCCGCGTTCAGCAGTGCGGATATTCCGATTGCCGTGGGCCTGGTGATCGACAACAGCGCGAGCATGAGGTCGAAGCGCGCCCGCGTGAACGCCGCGGCGCTGACCTTTGTGCAGACGAGCAATCCGCAGGATCAAATGTTCGTCGTGAATTTCAACGACCAGTATTACCTCGACATGAGTACGGATTTCACCAGCGACCCGAAAGTGCTGAAAGCGGCGCTCGAGCGCATTGAGTCGCGCGGCGGCACGGCGCTCTACGATGCGATTTTGGGCTCGGTGCATCACCTGAGAAAAGCGACGCGGGATAAAAAAGTATTGCTGGTAATTACCGACGGCTACGATCAGGACAGCCGCAACACGCTGGCGCAGACGGTGCAGAAATTGCAGCAATCCAACACGGCGATCTACGCGGTGGGGCTGTTTACGCCCGGAGATGATTCGCGCAGTGACATCAGGAAAGGCAAGAAGGCGCTGCTGGATTTGACGCGGGCCACGGGCGGCGAAGCGTATTTCCCGAAGACGATTGTGCAAGTCGACCAGATTTGCAGGCGCATCGCGCAGGACATTCGCGACCAGTACATGATCGGCTACTATCCCTCGGACTCCGCAAAGGATGGAACGTACCGCTCCGTGAAAGTCGAGCTCGTCGGCGTGAAAGGCCACGGAAAATTGATCGTGCGCGCGCGGCCGGGTTACTACGCGCCCATGGCGAAGCCAAGCGCCCAACCAGTTTCAGGAAATTAGCCGCTGGAAATTCCACTCCCAGAGCATTCCGCCTTGGACAATTTTCCGCTCCAAGCAAAAGGACTTGCGTCCTCGTTTGCATTATGGTATATAGTTATAATATAAAGTCAGTTTTTGTGTCCCCCCTGATTCAAACTTTCCGCATTCCCTAAAAACAAGCTGTGAACGCCGCATTGCGGTTGAATCTGGACGAATGCGTCAGCGCGGTCGCCAGCTCAAATCTGTTTAGGCAAGAGATGAAAGGAAGCTCAATCCGTGAGGGATTTTTGCGCCAAAATTTTCGGCGACGGTTTGGCCCATGTCGGCGAGCGTCGCGCGAATGCCGAGATTTACGCCGGCGCGGCCTCGCGACTCGAAACTCGGCGAATAGCAAACGATGGGCACGTACTCGCGCGAATGATCGGTCGTGGGCGCGACGGGATCCGGGTCGCAGCCGTGGTCGGCGGTCAGGATGAGCAGGTCGGAAGCCTTCAGCGACGCGAGGAATGGCCCAAGAAGCGCGTCGAATTCCTCGAGCGAGCGCGCGAAGCCTTCCACGTCCTTGCGATGGCCGTAGAGCATGTCGAAATCGACGAGATTGGCGAAGATCAGGCCTTCGGGCTGGCGCGCGAGCGAGTCGGTGAGCTTGGCCATGCCGTCGGCGTCGTTTTTTGTGGTGACGTAATTCGCGACGCCACGGCCGTTATAGATGTCGTGGATTTTGCCCACGCCGAAGACGGGAATTTTGCGTTCGGCGAGAACGTCGAGAAGCATCGGGCGCGGCGGTTCGACGGCGTAATCGTGGCGCCGCTCGGTGCGGCGATAGTTTCCGGGCGTTCCTGTGAACGGGCGAGCGATCACGCGGCCGACGCGATGCGGGCCGTCGAGAAGTTTGCGGGCGATTGCGCACATTTTGTAAAGCTCGGGGACTGGGATTACGTCTTCGTGCGCGGCGATTTGGAAAACGCTGTCGCCTGAAGTGTAGACGATCGGACAGCCGGTGCGCTGATGCTCTTCGCCGAGTTCCTTGAGAATTTCGGTGCCGGAGGCGGGTTTGTTGCCGATGGTTTTGCGGCCGATGGCGCGTTCGAATTTTTCGATGAGGTCGCGCGGAAAACCGTTCTTGTAAACGGGAAAGGCTTGCTCGAGCCAGATGCCGGCCATTTCCCAGTGGCCCGTGGTCGTGTCTTTGCCGGGGGAAACGGTGACGCCTTTGCCGAATGCGCCTGCGGGATGCGCGGGCGCGTCGAGATGCGCGAGCGGCTTGATATTGCCGAGGCCGAGGCGAACCAGATTCGGCAAACGCAAAGGACGCGAGCGCGCAATGTGCCCGAGCGTGTCGCGGCCAACGTCGCCATAATCGGCGGCGTCGGGAAGTTCGCCGATGCCGACGCTGTCGAGGACGATCCAGATGATGCGCGAGAAAGTGGTCATTGAACTATCAGCTTGAAACGGCGACGCTGTTCTCCATTTGTAAAATCTCGGTCCGTCCTAAGGCTGTGCATCCGTTTCCCGCTGCTCCTTCGAGATTATGACAAATGCGGCTGTGAGAAGTATAATTTTAGGTTTAGCCTATGGCCACGAAACCCACAGACAGCAACGCCGCCGTCTTAGCTCCCACGACCACAGTTCGTGCGGCCGGAACAGTGCCGAGAGGTTTGGCTGGCGCTGATTCGGGGCCGGAGGCGATCCGCGTGCGCGGAGCGCGCGTGCACAATTTGAAGAATATCAATTTCGAGATTCCGCACAACGCGATCACCGTGGTGACGGGCGTGTCGGGATCGGGAAAATCGAGCCTGGCGTTCGACACGGTGTATGCCGAGGGACAGCGGCGGTACATCGAATCGCTTTCGGCGTATGCGCGGCAGTTTTTGGAGCGCATCGAGAAGCCGGACGTCGACGAAGTGACGGGAATCGCGCCGGCGATTGCCATCCGGCAGAAAAATTCGACGCGCAATCCGCGCTCGACGGTCGCAACGTCGACGGAAATCTACGATTACCTGCGCCTGCTCTATGCGCGCGTCGGACACACGTTCTGCGTGAAGTGCGGCGCGGAAGTGAAGAAAGACACGATCGACGAAATTGCGGAGCGCGTGTTGAAGCTGCCCGCGGGCAAGAGATTTTACGTCCTCTACCCCCTCGTGCTGCACACGGAAGCAGCGGTGCCAGCGGCGAAACCAGCGCGAGCGCGAAAGGCGCTACCCGCGGCAGAATCCGTGAAGCAAACGCTGGGGAGTTTACAGAAACGCGGTTTCAACCGGCTGTATCAGGGCGGCCGCGTGTACGAATTCTCTTCCCCGGAGACGCTCCTCGACGTTGATTTCGCGAAACCGGTCTATGTGTTGGTCGACCGGCTGGCGCTGGCGCCGGAAATTCGTTCGCGGCTGATGGATTCGATCGAGATTTGTTTCCGCGAAGGCCGCGGCGAAGCGATTCTGGAATTCGTGCCCGAGCAAGCGGGTGCGGCGCCGGAGCGGATGGTTTTCAGCGAGCGCTTCGAGTGCAAGAAATGCAGGATCGTTTATCAGGAGCCGGAGCCGCGCCTTTTTTCGTTCAACAATCCTTATGGAGCCTGCCCGCGCTGCCAGGGATTCGGGAACACGATTGATTTCGATATCGACCGCGTGATTCCGGATAAAGGAAAATCGCTGGCGGATGGCGCGATTGCGCCGTGGACGAAGCCGCGCTACCGGCAAGTGGTGCAGGATCTGAAACGCTACGCGAAGGCGAAAGGAATTCCGCTGGACGCGCCGTTCCGCCAACTGACGGAAGCGCAGCGCCGCTGGATCATTGACGGCGATCCGCAGGAGGATTTCGGCGGCGTGACGGGATTTTTCAAATGGCTCGAGCGCAAGAAATACAAATTGCATGTGCGCGTTTTTTTGAGCCGGTATCGCGGCTACGCGACGTGTCCGGACTGCGGAGGGACGCGCCTGCGCCAGGAAGCGCGGGCCGTGCGCGTGGCGGGAAAGTCGATCACCGAGGCATGCCAGATGACGGTCACGGAAGCGCGCGCCTTTTTTCATGGACTGGAGCTGGGTCCGGCGGATGCGACGATTGCGGGCAGAGTGCTCGAAGAAGTGCAGCAGCGGCTGCGATTTTTGGATGAAGTGGGATTGGATTATCTGACGCTCGAGCGGCTGACGTCCACGCTTTCAGGAGGCGAGTCGCAAAGAATACAACTGGCGACGTCGCTCGGCTCGCATTTGGTCGGCGCGCTCTACGTGCTCGATGAACCGTCGATTGGATTGCATCCGCGAGACACGCACCGGCTGATTTCGATTCTGAGAAGTCTGCGCGACCTCGGGAACACGCTGCTCGTCGTCGAGCATGATGCGGATACGATACGCGCGGCGGATTACGTGATGGACTTGGGGCCGGGCGCGGGCGAGCATGGCGGAAAAATCATGTTCGCGGGAACGCAGAAGGAGCTCGAAGCGGACACGCATTCGCTGACCGGGCGCTATTTGAGCGGCGAGCTGCACATTCCCGTGCCGGCGACGCGGCGGAAGACGCGGGGAAAGTTTCTCAAGATCGTCAAGGCGCGAAGCCACAATCTGAAGGAAATCGATTTGATGATTCCGCTCGGAATGATCGTGGCGATCACCGGCGTATCGGGTTCGGGAAAATCGACGCTGGTTTACGATGTGCTGTACAAAACGCTGCAGGCGAAAGGCAATGGCGGAAATTGGCGCGATGCGTGCGAGGACATCGAAGGCGACGCGGCGCTCGCGGCGGTGGAGATGGTGGACCAATCGCCGATTGGACGCACGCCACGGTCGAATCCCGCGACGTATTTGAAAGCGTTCGATGCGATTCGCGAGATCTTTGCGTCGGCGCCGGACGCAAAAAAGCGCGGCTACACGGCGGGGCATTTCTCGTTCAACATTCCCGGCGGACGGTGCGAGGCGTGCCAGGGCGACGGGACGGTGACGGTCGAGATGCGATTTCTCGCGGACGTGGAATTGATTTGCGAGGAATGCAAGGGCATGCGTTACAAAAGCGGTATTCTGGACGTGCGCTACCGCGGAAAGAACGTTCACAACGTGCTGGAGATGACGGTGCACGAGGCGCTCGCATTTTTCGCCGGCACGCCGAAGGTCACGTCGAAACTGAAAATCCTGGAAGAGGTAGGGCTGGGATATTTGCGGCTGGGGCAATCCGCGTCCACGCTCTCCGGCGGCGAAGCGCAACGTTTGAAGCTGGCCGCGCATCTTACGCGGCAAGAGAACACGGGAGTCCTGTATATTTTCGATGAGCCCACCACGGGCTTGCATTTCGACGACATTTCGAAATTATTGGCGGCGTTTCGGAAATTGCTCGACGGCGGCGCTTCCGTACTGATCATCGAGCACAACTTGGACATCATCAAATCGGCGGACTGGGTGATCGATCTGGGACCCGAGGGCGGCGAGCGCGGCGGACGCGTGGTGGCGTGCGGAACGCCGGAGCAAGTCGCGCGGAATGCGCAGTCGTACACGGGAAGTTTTTTATCGCGCGCGCTGAATCAAGCTACGCGCGAGAACGCGAATCACCGCAACACCACTCCATGAGACGAGCGCGAAACGCGGCCGCATTTTGCCTTTTGGCGATTTTTGCGGCTGCGCCACGCGCCGCACACGCGCAATCGGGACAGGTCTCGCGGACGCGCGTCCGCGTGGTCTCCGCGCGCGAACAGGCGCTGCACGATTTGCTGGTGCAGGCGAAAGCGGCGGCGGATTCGAAAGACTACGCGGCCGCCGCGGCGGACTACGAAAAATACCTGGCACAGAAACCCGATGATGCCGCGGCGCACTTCGACTTGGGATATGTCTACACCGCGCAGCAGGAAAAAGATCAGGCCATCGCGCAATACCGCAAGGCGATTGCGCTCGATCCGAAAATGGCGCAGGCGTATCTGAATCTTGGCATCAGCCTGACCGCGAGCGATCCCAAAGCAGCCGTTGCGGCGCTCGAAAAAGCGGCCGCATTGAATCCCAGCTACGAGGAGGGACATTACATCCTGGCCATCGCGCTGGCGCAGACGGGCGCCACGCCGGAAGCGATCAAGGAATTCACGATTGCGGTGAAACTCGATCCCCAGGATTTTGCGGCTCACTTCCAGCTGGCGACTGCGGAACTGAGCGCGCGAAACGCGGCGGCGGCAGAAACGGAGTTTCACGCAGCGCTGAAGCTGAAACCGAATGCCGCCGAAGCGAAGCTGGGCCTGGCGCAAAGCCTGCTGCAACAGAAAAAAAACGCGGATGCCGCGGCGGCGCTGGACGATTACCTGAAGGACAAGCCCGATGATGTCCACGCGCACATAATGCGGGCTTCCCTGCTGGTCGATCTGGGAAAGAACGACGATGCGCTGGCGGAACTGGACCGCACGGCAAAGGTTGCGCCGGAAACGCTCGAAGCGCTGAAACTGCGCGCGGTGATTTATTATCGAGAGAAGGATTTCGCGCGCGCGGCGGCTGCGCTGCAGAAAGCCGCGGCGATGGCGCCGCAGGACGCCAAGATTCGCGCCAGCCTGGGACATGCGCTGCTCTCGGAGAAGGATTACGCCGGAGCGGCTCGCGAACTGGACCAGGCATTTCGGCTCGACCCGAGCTCGAACGACACACTGCGCGACCTCGTGGCCGCTGAATATCTCGGCCATAATTATCCGGCGACGCTTGCGGTACTGAATGTGCTGGACCAGCGGGAGCCGCCGAAAGCGGGCGCGTGGTTTGTGCGCGCCACATGCTACGACCACATGGGCCAGGACAAAGCGGCGCTCGATGCGTATCAGAAATTTCTCGCGCTGAATACGGACCAGACGAGCGACGAGTATTTCGAAGCCACGGGACGAATCCGATTTCTCAAACAGGCGATCAAGGGCCCTGGACGTTAAAATGGCGGCGGGAACGATGGCGCGGACGCGGAGCGGCTTGATGGTGCGAGGCGTACTGTTCGCTGGTATTGCGCTTGCGATTGCTGCCGGGAGCGCCGTGCCGGCCATCGCGCAAACGGCGCGCGCGCGGAAAAGCGTCGCGAAGTTCCAGGCACAGTTCGCGAGAGAAAAAAAGCCGGTGGGCCAGGCGAAGGCCGTGGTGAAACTGGGACGCGCGGAGTACGTGGCGGCATGGCAGTGCGTGACCGCGGGGAATTTCAGCGGCGCGCTCGAATTTGTGAAGGACTACAATGAACACGCGATTGCGGCGCATGACGCGCTCGACAAAACGGGCGTGAACGCGGAAAAGCACTCGAACGGCTTCCGCCAACTCCAGATTTCGGTGCGCGAAAGCTTGCGGCAACTCCGGGAAATTGCGGGGCGCGTGCCTTTCGAGCAGCGGCAGCCATTTCAGACGCTCGAGAAAAATCTGAACGCCCTGAATCAGACGCTCATCTTGGAACTGTTCCCGCAGCAGCCCGGCGAAAAACGCCACGATAAAGAGAGCAAACCGTAGGAGGGCTCCATGAGGCGCAAAAGGATTGCGACGGTGATTTTGGCGCTGGGGACGTGCGCGGTTCTGGGGACGGTGTTCGCCGCCATGACGCACGCGCAGGAACGGCCGGATTTTCTGAGCCCGGCCGAAGCGGAAAAAATCCGCGACGCGCAGAATCCGAACAGGCGCGTGGAGCTGTTTCTCGATTTTGCGGCGGATCGGATCAAAAAATTGCAATACGAACTGCAGCTCAAATCGCCGCAGATGCACAAAAGCCAAATCCTCAACGGCCTGTTGAGCGGGTATTCGGGATGCATCGACGAGGCGGACGACCGGATTCAAGAAGGGCGCGAGACGGATCCCAACATGCGCCCGTCGATCAAGGACATGCAGAAGCGAGCGAAGGAATATCTGGCGGTGCTGCAAAAAATCAAAGCGGCGGGCGGGCCGGAAATGAGTTCGTTCCATGATGCGCTCGATGATGCGATCGATGGAACGCAGGACGCGCTGAAGGATGCAAGCAGCGCGTCAAAGGAATTTGGAGCGGTGCCGGTGCGGAGAAAACCTTGAGCCGAACGCGCGCGATTCGCGGCGAACGGAACGTGCCGGGGGGAGCGCCCGTGTTCCAGCGCATGTATACGCGGCTCAACTGCCAGGGCCGGCCGCCGCAATTTGTGGTGGAGTTTTATCCCTACGCGAATTTGACGCATTCCATCCGGCTGCGCGGCGATACGGCGCTTGCGCGGCTGTCTGATTTATTGCGGGATGCGCCGCTCGAAATTCTGGAAGCAGCGGCGGCAATTCTGCTGGCGCGGCTGTACCGGCGGCGGTTGCCGCGCGAAATCCTGAACGCGTACAGGCAATATTCCCATGGCGCGGCGACGCGGCGGCGTTTGCTGGCATTGCGGCGGAAACGCGCGCGGCCGAAAGTCGCGCAGCCACGCGGACGCCATTTCGATTTGGAGCCGGTCTTTGATGAGCTGAATGCGAGATATTTTCAGCAGGGATTGCCTCGGCCGAAAATCGGCTGGAGCGCGAAACGGTGGCGCAGCCAGCTGGGGACATACGATCCGGCGCTCGATCAGATCGCCATCAATTGCGCGCTGGATCGTCCCGATGTGCCGCCGTATGTGATTGCCTACGTCGTGTACCACGAGATGCTGCATCAAAAGCATCCGATGAAGCTCGCGCGGTGCGGCCCCGCCCGGGCGGGCAGACCCTCCCAGGTGGGCAGGCTGGAATCGCATTCGCGCGCGTTTCGCGAGGAAGAAAAACAATTTCGCGAGTATGACCTCGCGATGAAGTTTCTGGCGCGATTCGCGTAACCCGAACCGCCGCCCGACGACGTAAACTCCTACGAGCCTGAAGGATTTCGCGCCGCGGATTTCTCCTGCTTTATCTTTTCCTCGAGTTTGGCGATGCGCTCACGGACTTTTCGCGAGTCACGCCCGCGGGGAAGGATTTTCAGGTACCGCTGATAATAATCGACGGCCCTGACTGGGTCGCCCTTTTTTTCGTAGGCCTGGCCGAGCAGGAGGCAAGGCTCCGCGTAATTCGGCTTGTATTCGATGGCGTCCTTGAAACGCGCAATGGCACCATGGATGTCGCCGCGGTCCATGTAGAACTTGCCCACCGAAATATCTTGAACCGCGCGCCTGGGATCATATTTTGGCGCGTAGGCGGGCGCAGCGGCGGGTTTTTGCGCGGCCGCGATTCCGCAGCAAAAAAGGGCGGCGAGAATCACAACTTTTTTCAATGACATTGCAAACCTACTCCAAAATACTGAACTGCTCTTTCCCTGGCCAGCAAGCCGCCGAGCCAACCGGGCTGCGACGCGCCGCGATCAATGCTCCTGAAATCACCAGTCCGCGCAACGGCGCGACTAGAAGGGATTTGATGGTGTCTGCTAAGATGGCGTTGTCCCGCATGCTTGCGCGAATGAAACGCGCTGCGGCTACAGCATAACTCTTTCCCATGGACCTGCGCGAGAAGGTTTCCGAATTCCCCATTCAGCCCGGCGTGTACCTGTTCAAGGACGCGGCGGAAAAAATCATTTACGTGGGCAAGGCCAAGCTGCTGCGGCACCGCGTCAAATCGTACTTTTTGGATTCGCGGCAATTCGATGCGAAGACGGGCTCGTTGGTGCGGGAAATCGCCGAGGCCGAATACATCGTCGTCGACAACGAGCGGGAAGCACTGGCGCTCGAAAATAACTTAATTAAGCAGCACAAGCCGAAATTCAATATTCTGCTGCGCGACGACAAGACGTATCCGTATATCTGCTTCACTGCCGGGGAGTTGTTCCCACGCGTATTCGTGACGCGGCGGCTGGAGAAAAACGGCTCTGCCTTCTTCGGGCCGTATTTTCCAGCGAGCCTGGCGCACCGCATCGTGCATTTCATCAACCGGTATTTTGGAATTCCCTCCGCGAAAATGGAAATGAACCGTCCGCACGCGCGCGCGTGGCTGGAATTTTATTTGAGCCGGAGCTTGGGACCGCGAGCCGCGGGGCAGACGCTCGAGGAACGCTACACGGAAGCGGCGCGGGACACGCGCATGTTCCTCGAAGGGCGGAGACGAGATCTGGTGAAGAGCCTGGAAGAGCGGATGCAGCGCGCGGCGGCCGAAGAACGATTCGAAGCGGCGGCGGGATATCGCAATCTGGTCCGAACGATTGCGGACATGGAGGAGCGGCAGAAAATCGCCGCGGCGGAGGGAGATGACATCGATGTGCTCGCGTGGTATGCGGAAGCGCCGCAAGTGGCGGCGAATGTCTTTCATTTGCGCGGCGGGCGCGTGGTGGACCGGCGGGAGTTTTACTGGGAGGATTTGGCGGAATTCGAGCCGGTGGAATTCGTGACGTCGCTGCTTAAGCAAATTTATCTGGAAGCGAAGTATGTGCCGCGGTTCATTCATGTACCGGTTGATTTCGAGGAGCGCGAGCTGCTGGAAAACGTGCTTTCGGAAAATATCGGCCATCGCGTCGAGATCGTCGCGCCGCAGCGAGGGGCGAAGCGCGCGTTCCTGGATTTAGTGGAGACGAATGCGAAGCACTCGTTCACGCAAAGATTTCGCGTGATGAAGCCGGTCGCCGAAGTGATTGCCGAGGCGCTCGAGGATGCGCTTGGGCTGCCGGCGACGCCAAAACGAATCGAGAGCTTCGACATTTCACATATTCAAGGATCGGATACAGTCGCGTCGATGGTGGTGTGGGAAAACGGGCGAATGAAAAAGTCGGATTACCGGAAATTCATTATTCGCGGCGCGCTGAATCCTCGAGCCGCACAAAATGCCGGACGGACGCCGGCCGCTGACGCGGCTGCGGTGCCGCAACTGCTGCGGGACGACTTTGCCAGCATGCGCGAGGCAGTCGGGCGACGCTACCGGCGACTGCTCGAAGAAAAACGGCCGCTGCCAAGCTTGATTTTAATCGATGGCGGCATTGGACAACTCCACGCGGCGGCGGAAGCGCTCGAAACGCTCGACATCGCGGGCCAGCCGCTGGCGAGCATCGCCAAAAAAGAGGAAATTCTGTATGTCTACGGGCGCGACGACGATCCCATCCGCCTCGATCACCGCTCGCCCATCCTGCACCTGATTCAGCAGATTCGCGACGAGACGCACCGATTCGCAGTGACGTTTCACCGGCTGCGGCGAACCAAAGGCCGTCTGCGCACGGCTCTGACGGAAGTCCCGGGGATAGGCCCGCAGACCGCGCAAAAGCTCCTAAAGCGTTTTGGGAGCGTCACGCGACTGGAGCAATTGACCGTCGCAGAGCTGGCCGCGGCGATTCCGAAGGCAAAAGCGGAACGCCTGCACCAGTTTCTGCACGCGCGGGAAGCGGCAGTGCTATCAGAAGACCGCCGCACGCCGCGCGGTTCGCGCTGGTAACGCCGATCGACGCGTACGCGCCTGGAGCGGCGCGCCGAGCAAGAAACAGGCCCGTCGGCGAATCACACAGCCATAAGGACAGGCGGAAACGGGCTCCATGCGGCGGCGTATGGATACAGCGAAGTACGGCGACAAATACGGGCAACCCGCCTTGCTTCGCGCCAAGCCGCTGTGCTACGTTTCATTTGGAGGTGCAACATGGGCGATAAAGTGGGATCGAAGATTGGTTTTTTCCTCGTTGGACTTGGCATCGGGGCAGCAGTGGGAATTTTGTTTGCGCCGAGCTCCGGAGAGGAAACGAGAGACTACCTCACAAAGAAGGCCGACGAAGGCCGCGAATACGCGCAGAAAAAGGCGCGGGAATTGCGCGAGCGTGCCGAGGATTTGATCGAGCGCAGCAAAGATATCATGAATCGCGAGAAGGGTTCGCTTGCCGCTGCCGTGGAAGCCGGCAAGGAAACTTACCAGAGGGAAAAGTCAAAAGCGCAAGCCCAATAGAAAGCAGCGGAGACCGAGAGAGCTCATGGCGATAAACGGATGGATGATTGCGTTTTTTGTCGTCGGCACGATCGCCCTGGTGTTGCAGATGCTGATTCTGGCGGCGATTTTTTTTCAGTTCAAGCAGACGAGCCGCGAGCTACGCCGCGTCATCAATGAAATGCAGCAAAAAGTTAGCCCCATCCTGTTCCGGATCAATCGCGTGCTGGAGAATTCGGAGGACAAAGTCTCCAGCATTGTGACCGACGCCGCGGAGATGACCCGGCTGGCGCGCGGCCAGGCGCAAAAGATCGACCGCGTGGTGACCGAAGCGCTCGAACGGACGCGGGCGCAGATTATCCGGGCGGATGCGATTCTCACTGGCACGCTCGAATCGTTGGAGGATGCGGGCGTGGCCATGCGGCGGTCCGTGATTGGCCCGTTGCAGCAAGCGTCAGCGGTGTTGAAGGGAATACGCACCGGGATCGAATTCATTCGCGGGCAGCGCGGCGCGCGCGGAAATGCCGCGAATCAAGACGACGAACTGTTTATCTGAAACTCCATATCCCTCTGGAAAATTAACTTCCGCGTCGATTCGCGGCGGGAGTATGCGCGTTCGACCGGCGCTATCGCAGCCAGCCGCCCCCGAGGACTGCATCGGTGGAGTAAAAAACGGCGGCCTGGCCCGGAGTGATGGCGCGCTGAGGCTCTCGAAAACGGATGCGCGCGGTGGTGGCGTCAAGCGGCTCGACCGTCGCGCTCGCCGCGGCGTGGCGATGGCGGACCTTCACGCTGGCCTCGATGGGACGATCCGGGCAGCCAACGGAGATCCAGTTCACGTCGCGAACTTCGCACACGGATGTGAAGAGGTCGCCGTCATCGCCAACGATGAGCCGATTATTGGCGCGGTCGAGCGCCACGACATAAACGGGGCGCCCGATGGAGAATCCGAGGCCCTTGCGCTGGCCCACCGTGTAACGGTGCAATCCTTCGTGGCGGCCGATGACCGCTCCATCCGTGGTCACGATGTCGCCGGATTCCGTGGTCAATTCCCTGCCCTGCTCGCGCAAATAACTTCCGATGAAGCGAACGTAATTCCCCGTGGGCACAAAACAAATTTCCTGGCTCTCGG
The DNA here is from genome assembly GCA_035533415.1 of Candidatus Limnocylindrales bacterium. Lineage (GTDB taxonomy): Bacteria > Acidobacteriota > Terriglobia > Acidiferrales > UBA7541 > DAHUXN01. The sequence goes on along the minus strand of DATLTU010000045.1, from coordinate 27,100 downwards.
GCTTTTCGGCGACGGGAAGCTGCGTGCGGCGCGCGATGTCGCGTACTTCGGACTTCGTGAGTTCGCCCAAGGGAAAGCGCGAACGAGAAAGCTGCTCCTGCGTCAGGCCGAAGAGGAAATAGGATTGATCCTTGGATTCGTCGGCGGCGCGAAGCAGCTCATACCGGCCCGAATCCCCGTTCCAGCGGACGCGCGCGTAATGCCCTGTGGCCAGACGTTCGGCGCCGATTTGCCGCGCCGTGACGAGCAACTGCTCGAACTTCACGTGATTATTGCAGAGCGTGCACGGAATGGGCGTGCGCCCCGCGAGATAATCATCCACGAACGGGCGAATCACGCGGTCTTCAAATGCCTGCTCGAAATTCACCACGTAAAAAGGAACGCCGAGATGCTGCGCGACGCGGCGCGCGTCGTAAACGTCGTCGAGCGAGCAGCAACGATGCGGCGCCGGGCCGCCTTCTGACGAAAGCTCAGGCAGCCGGCGCTGGTTCCAGAGCTGCATCGTGAGGCCGACGATCGGCTCCGCGGCTTCGTGGAGCAGCGCGGCGACAGCAGAACTATCGACGCCGCCGCTCATGGCGACAGCGGTGAGCGCGGATTGTGAGGATGCGGCCATAACCTTCCAACGAATTAGGATACCAGACGAAGGCTCCATTCCGCGCGCTCGCTCTAGAAAAGAGGGCCTCCGTGAAGCGGCTTAGCCGGCGGGAACAGCGTTGCGATAGTTTGGAGAGAGCTGACGCAGGCGTTCGACTACAGCAGGAATCGCTTCGAGCGCGTAATCCACATCCTCGCTCGTGGTGAAGCGGCCGAGGCTGAAACGCAGGGTGGATTTGGCTTCGTCGCGCGGCAGGCCGATGGCGCGAAGCACATGCGATGGCAAAATCGCGCCGGAGGAACATGCTGCGCCGCCCGAGCACTGTACTCCCTGAAGATCAAACGCAATGACCAGCGATTCACCTGCGGCATGCGGGAAAGTGATGTTCGCGGTGTTCGCGACGCGCCGCGCGCGGCCGCCATTCACGTGCGATTCGGGAACGCGTGCGAGAATGCCTTCTTCGAAACGGTCGCGCAGAGCGGCGATACGCGCGACGTCGCTGGTGAGATGCGCGCGAGCGATTTCCGCGGCTTTGCCGAAACCGGCGATCCCCGGAACGTTTTCGGTGCCGGGGCGGCGATCGCGTTCATGAGTGCCCCCGAAAAACAGCGGCTCGAGCGGAGTATCTTCGCGGACGTACAGCGCGCCCATGCCTTTTGGCCCGTAGACCTTGTGCGCGGAGATCGCGAGGAGATCGACTTTGAGTTCGTTGACGTCGATGGGGATTTTTCCCGCGGACTGCACCGCGTCGCTATGAAAATAAACATTCGATTCGAAAGCGATGCGGCCGATTTCGGCAATAGGCTGGATCGTGCCAAGCTCGTTGTTCGCGTGCATCACAGTGATGAGGACCGTTTCGGGCCGGAGCGCGCGGCCCACGTCTTCGGGATCGACGATGCCGTCACTGGAAACCGGAAGCCATGTGACTTCGACGCCCTGCTTTTCCAGGGCTTCCACGGCGTTGAGAACCGCGTGATGCTCGATGGGCGAGCAGATGACGTGCCGTTTTTCACGGCGCATCGCAGCGACAAAACCGAGCACAGCCAGATTGTCGGCTTCGGTCCCTCCGCTGGTGAAAACAATTTCGGAAGGCTTCGCGCCGATCAGTGCGGCGACGGAGGCGCGGGCGGATTCCACAGCGGCGCGCGCGTTCTGGCCCGCGGAATGAATCGAGCTGGCGTTGCCGTAGCCCTCGGTGAAGAAAGGCAGCATCGCGTCGAGGACTTTACGGTCGACGGGAGTAGTGGCGTTGTAATCGAAGTAGACGCGTCGCATGGCCGAGTTAGCAGAATAGCGCGCCGCCTATGATTGGTCAACGAAGTTGGGATTTTGCGGACGCTTTGGCTGTTCGGCGAGCCACCATCGGCGAACGGCAACTACGGACCACACGGCTTCAACAAGTCCGAACGGCCACGCGCCTTGCAGAAAGCCGTAGACGGACGCCAAAACGCACGCCGCTGCAAACGCCAGGATGAACCACCGGCTGCGACGCTCGAATGCGTAGCATATCAGCATCGCTGTGACTGCAAACAATCCGAACGCGGTGAGCCAATTCATGAGCTTCCTCTGGTAGTATTTACGGGCCTCGCTCCCAAACGTGGAGGCTATCACGCGAGGCCCAAATCACGATATTCGGATGACTCGTCGAAAGACAATTTGCAGGGCCGCAGCCGTGATTGCGCTGATATTCGTTGGCGTTTCGATCGCGAAAGCAGGCCCGCCGTTTCAAACTGACGACCCGCAGCCGGTTGATTTCCGCCACTTCGAATTTTATACGTTTGGAAGCGCTGACGGCACCGGCGTCGAAATGGACACGTCCGGGCCCGCCATCGAGTTCAATTGGGGAATTCTGCCGAACGCGCAATTTCATATTGTCATCCCGGCGGCATCGATCATGCCCTCCAACAACGTGAACTATCTTCCGGCTGGCGCTGGACCAAGTGCGTTTGGCCTCGGCGACATTGAAATTGGCGTGAAATACCGATTCGTCAAGGAAACGAAATACTGGCCGATGATTGGCACCTTCCCGATGATCGAAGCGCCCACCGGAAACTACAGTCTCGGATTGGGCGTCGGAAACGCATGGGCGAAGCTGCCGATCTGGGTGCAGAAAGACCATGGACCGTGGACCACCTATGGAGGCGTGGGCGAAGAAATCGTGCCGCAGACGGGCTATAAAAATTTCACGTATGGCGGCTGGCTGGTGCAGCGCGACATCGGCAAAAAATGGACGCTCGGCACGGAAGTTTTCTCTCACGGAGCGGAAGGGCTGGCGACGCCGCAAATCAGAGGTTCCACGCTCGTCGATTTCGGCGGCTATTACTATTTCCGGAATCCGGGATTCCAATTGCTGTTCGCCTATGGCCATTCGGTGGCCGGCCAGCCGGAGACATACGCCTACCTGGGACTTTACTGGACGTGGGGGCTTTCCACGCGCGGCGCGAACACGGATAAAAGCCTCCTGAGCAAACTGCACCTTCCTGAAATTTCGACGCGGCCATAGACGGAGCATTTGCCGCGCGCCGCGTCGCATCGAAACAATTTCAAAAGAGGAAACAGCCCCGCGAGGACCGATTGCCTTGCGCGCGCATGTTTGACAAACTGACAGAACAAGGCAGCCTGGAACGAGGAGGCGAATTTGGCGCGTTCGATTATTACTCTAACCACGGACTTCGGATCCGCCGATCATCTGGCCGGCACGATGAAGGGCGTCATCCTCAACATTAATCCCGACGCGGAGATCGCCGACATCACGCACAACGTGCTGCCCTACGATTTGCTCGATGGCGCGCTGGCCATCGGGCAGGCGTACAAATACTTCCCGTCGAGGACGATTCATCTGGTCGTGGTGGACCCCGGCGTGGGAACGAATCGGCGTCCGCTGCTCGTCAGCGCGGGAGTGCATTATTTTGTCGCGCCGGATAATGGCGTGCTTTCGATGATCTACGAGCGCGAAGAACAGTTGACCGTGCGGCAAGTTACCGCCGAGCATTATTTCCTGCAGCCCGTGAGCAACACGTTCCACGGGCGCGATATTTTTGCGCCGGTCGCGGCGTGGCTCTCGAAAAACTGGCAGACGCAGTCGTTTGGAGAAGAGGTGACGGATTTTGTGAAATTCACCTTGCCCAAGCCCAAGCCCGCAGGCAAAGGACTGAAAGGCGTGGTGCTGCGCGTCGATATTTTTGGGAATCTGCTGACGAATTTCACGGCGGAAGATTTGCCTCAGATTCTCGCGGGCACGAGCTTCAAGATGACCGTCGGAAACTCCGAAATTACGAAATTCGTGCAGACGTTCGCGGAGGGCCCGGCGAATATACCCGTCGTGGTCCTCGGCTCGAGTGGATATTTTGAAGTCATCGTGAATCGCGCCAACGCTTCGAAGACGCTGGGCGCGAATCGCGGCTCCGAAGTCACCGTCGAATTCGCGTAAACGTAGCCTATTTCTTCTTCGCAGGTTCTCCTGACATCTGTGCTGCTATGAACGCTGTGCTCGGATCGGGATCAACTGGCCTTAAAAACTTCTTAGTTAGTGGGTTGTTTGTGAGTCTAAAATTCCTGCCATCCCACGCATAGGTCTGGATTCTAAATCGATGACGGCACCAAACGCACGAATGATCGAGGTCCTTGGGGTCGAATTCTGGAGCCGCCGACCACAATCTGAACGCCAGCGGACTGCTGGGAACAATTTGCATCTGCCCTTCCATGGTCGGCTCGTAAAAGATCCTCTTGTAGGAATCACCCGAGGCAGCGAAGATCACAAATTCAGTATCCGCGGAATCTTCGCCTGTGTGATACGCGACGGCCAAGCCATTCTTGCCTTTATCCAGACGCACCAAGAGGAAACCCTCGATACCGGTGATCCCGCCGTCAAGGAGTTTGAAATTCCGTCCATCCCGCAGCGCCCCCAGGTAAATCCGCGGAAAAATTTCTTCGCCATCGTCATATAAATAGATCATTTCACCCGAAGGTACGAGCCGCGTACGAAACTCCGCCCTCAGAACGTTGCCCTTGGGAACGTATCGCCGCAATCTTGCTGGAACATTGATCGCGTCGCCCGGCACCGCGACTAACCGGAATCCAGCGACAGAGGCGGGGACGTAGACCTGAGCGTTAACGCTGATCACCCAAGACGTCGCAAGTAGAAGAACTAACACAACCTTGGCGCATCTCATTGGTTTAGACTCCAGTTCCTGCGATTGTAACTTATCACCGGGCAAGGTCGGTAACGACCAAGTACGCGCGGATGCGGGGATCCATCCAGTCGCGCAGGGCGTCTCCCAACAAATTGAAGGCGAGAACAGCGGTCATCACGGCGAGCGCCGGAAAGATCACCATGTGCGGCGCATCGAAAAGATGGCTGCGCGCGTCATTGAGCATCGCGCCCCAACTCGCCATCGGCGCAAGCACGCCGAGGCCGAGGAAACTGAGCGTCGATTCGGCGAGAATGGCTCCGGCGAGCGCAATCGTGCCTTGCACGAGGATGGGCTGAATAATGTTCGGCAGCAAATGGCGATAAAGAATCCGCAAATGCGATGCGCCGACCGAACGCGCAGCGGTGACGAAATCCATTTCTTTCGCCTGCAGCACTTGCGCGCGCGCCAGACGCGCGTAGCCCGCCCAGCCCGTCACTGTAAGCGCCACGATGACGTTGCCGAGGCCAGGGCCTAAAAATGCGGCAAATGCGATGGCCAGCAAAATTCCCGGAAACGACAAAAATGCGTTGATGAGAATAATATTCACGAAGCGGTCGAACCAGCCGCCGAAATAGCCCGCCAGCGACCCAAGAATCAAGCCAATAATTCCCGCGCCGAAAACAACCGAGACGCTGACGGACATCGAGACGCGCGCGCCGTAAATGACGCGCGAAAGAACGTCGCGGCCAAGCTCGTCGGTGCCCATCCAATGCGCGGCGCTCGGCGGCATCAGCCGCGCCGGAAGATTTTGCGCGGCGGGATTATACGGCGCGATCCACGGCGCTCCGATCGCCAGGATAACGAGAATCACGCAAAGTACGAAGCCGACGCTTCCCGGCGCGCTGTGGCGGAGAAATTCACGCAGGGCTTTCATTGCAAGCGCACGCGCGGATCGGCAAACGCGTAAACCAGATCCGTGAGCAGATTTACGAGCACGTAGGAGACAGCGATCACGAGAATGCAGCCCTGCAGCAGCGGATAATCGCGCGCTTCGATGGCTTGCACGGCCAGGCGGCCAATGCCCGGCCAGGAAAAAATCGTCTCGGTAACAATCGTGCCGGCGAGAAGCGTGCCGAATTGCAGGCCGAGTATCGTGAGTATGGGAATCAGCGCGTTGCGAAACGCGTGGCGCAACAGGACGGCACGTTCGGTGAGGCCTTTCGCGCGCGCAGTCCGCACGTAATCGCTCGAAAGCTGTTCGAGGACCGACGTGCGCACCATGCGCGTCAAAATTGCCGCAAGAGCCGCGCCCAGCGTAATGGCGGGCAGAATCAGATGCGAAATCCCGCCGCGGCCGCTGACCGGCAGCCAGCCGATGAGCACGGAAAAAATCAGAATCAGCAGCGGGCCAAGCGCAAAATTCGGAATGGACAATCCGAGTAAAGTAAAAAATCCGATGGCGTGGTCGGCGGGGCGGCCGCGGCGCTGCGCGGCAATGATTCCCGCGGGAATCCCGATCCCGCAGCACACGATCAGCGCGGCGAAGGCCAGCTCGAGCGTCGCGGGGTAATGTTCGAGGACCACGTGAAGCACCGGCTGCTGAAACCGAAACGATTCGCCGAGGTCGCCGCGCACCACGCCGCCAAGATAGCGCCCGTACTGAACGGAAATCGGCTGGTCCAGGCCGAGCGCGTGGCGAAGCTGGGAAAGATCGGAAGCGGTGGCGCCTTCGCCAAGCATTTGCTGCACGGGATCGCCGGGGACGATGTGCGCGAGAAAGAAAACCATGGTGCAGATCAGCCACAGCGCGGGAAGCGAATATAAGAGGCGAAGGGAAATGTAGCGCGTCATTTGGATCTCGCCGGACGCGAGCGATTGTGCGCGGCGTGTTTTGCCGAAGGAGATGCCGGCGCGCTTTTCGGCTTTTCCGCCAGCGCCGCGCCGGCATCGGCGTCGTCGAGGCGCTTGATTTTCACGCGCGCGATGCGGCGGCCTTCCATTTCGACAATCGTGAAGCGGTAGCCGCGATCCTCGAACGTCTCGCCGCCGCGCGGAAGGAAACCGAGTTGCGTCAGAACATATCCGGCCAGCGTTTCATAAGCGGGATTTTCGGGCAGCTCGATATGGAACTGGCCTTCGAGATCGCGAATGTTGAGCGACGCGTCGAAAATCATCGAGCCGTCGTCGAGGTGCAACGGATGCTCGACCACGTCGAACTCATCGTGAATTTCGCCGACCATTTGCTCGAGGATGTCCTCGAGAGTGACGAGGCCCAGAATCGTGCCGAATTCGTCGACCGCCATCGCCAGGCCCGTGCGATGCGCGCGCAGTTCGAGCAAAAGCTCGATGGCGGGCTTCGTCTCCGGGACAATCAGCACTTCGCGCAACATGTGGCGAAGCTGAAATTCAGCGGGCGGCTGATGCTCCTCGGCGCGACGCGCGCGGTCCAGCAGCACCCAGATGAGATCCTTGATGTGAACGAAACCGATTACGTGGTCGAGATTGCCGTCGTACACAGGAATGCGCGAGCGTTGCGTGATGGCGATGATTTTCATCACGTCTTCGAGGCCCGCGTTCGAGGGCAGCGCGTGTATGTCCGGACGCGGCACCATAATTTCGCGCACCTGCACGTTGCCGAGATTCATCGCACCCTGCAGGAAGCGCTCCTCGACCGGTTCGAGCACGCCGCGTTCGCCCGCCTGCTCAATCAGAATACGCAGCTCTTCGGCGGAACGAACGGCCGAGTGGCTCTGCGACATTTTCACGCCCAGAGCCTCCACGAATTTTCCGGCGATGGCGTTGAGCAGAAGAATGGCCCAGCGAAATGTGCGCAGGAACCAGCGAAACGGCCGCGCCACCAGCAGCGCAACGCGCTCGGCGTGAGCCAGGCTCAAGCTTTTCGGCACCAGCTCGCCGAGAACGACTTGCAAAGCCGTCAGCAACGCAAACGCGAACAGAAGCGCGAGCGCGTGTTCGGCGATGGGAGCGTAGCGTCCGGGAACGCCGGCAAAAAACGGGGCGAGGAAATTCGCGAGCGTGACTTCGCCAAGGTAGCCAAGCGCGAGGCTGGTCAGCGTGATGCCGACTTGCACGCCGGAGATGACCATGCCCATGTCGGCGATCAAACGTTCGACGATGCGCGCGCGCGAGTCGCCCTGCTCCACCAGTTGGCGAACGCGCGAATGGCGCACCGCGACCAGAGAGAATTCGACGGCGGCGAAAAACGCATTGATGGCGATCAGCGCGAAGATGACGAACAGGCGGAGGACGATCATGGGTTTGCACCGGCCGCGCGCCAAACAGCCTCAGAAATCCGCGGTATCAGCATGCCTGCATTGATTGTAACAAGATGGCTGCGGGGCGGCGCGGATTCAGCGGTGCATTTGCGGGAAAGGTTATGCTCGCGCGGCAAGAGCCATCGCCGCTTCCGGCAAAACACGCGGTGCGCGAGGCATCGAGCTGGTTGCATGGATTGAAGTGTCGAGCTAGACTCGCAATGCGGAGACGACACGAATGAATCCTGCGCCCAATAAAACGCCCGAGCCGCCGCGCAAAGGCGAGTTCGAGAAATCGCTCACGCGGCTCGAAGAGGTCGTCAAGCGCCTCGAATCGACCGACCTCTCGCTCGATGAAGCCATGAAATTGTTCGAAGAGGGCGTGAAACTTTCGCGCGATTGCCAGAAGCAGCTCGAAGAGGCGGAAGGGCGCGTCGAAATTCTTCTAAAAAAGGCCGATGGTAAAATGCAAGCCGAACCTTTCGAAACGGATGAGGACAAATCGCCATCGCGGTGACGCCGCCGCTCGATTCTCGCCATTGCGCTTTTTACGCACAGAAATGACGCCACCCGCCTTTCTCGCCGAAGATGAAGCCATCATCGAAAAAGCGCTCGAGTGCTTGCTGCCGCCGGAAACCACGCCGCCGGCAACGATTCATCAAGCGATGCACTACAGCATTTTCGCCGGCGGAAAACGCATACGGCCGATTTTGTGCTGCGAAGCGGCGCGTTTATTTTCGAGCGAAATGGACCGCGCCGCGACAGTGGGATGCGCCCTCGAGTTCATTCACACCTATTCCCTGATTCACGATGATCTGCCGGCGCTCGATAACGACGATCTGCGGCGCGGCAAACCGACGTGCCACAAGAAATTCGGTGTGGCCATGGCGATTTTGGCGGGAGACGGCTTGCTCACACTGGCTTTCGAAACTTTGGCCAAAGTGAATCTCGATCCCGCGCGGCGTGTGCGGATCATCGCCGAAGTTGGCGCGGCGGCAGGAACCGTGAATGGAATGGTCGGCGGACAAGTGGCGGATATTGAGGCCGAAGGAAGGCCGATGGACGCCGCGGGGCTGGAATACATTCACCGCTCGAAAACCGCGGCGCTGATTCGCGCGTCGACTGTCGCGGGAGCGCTGGCCGGAGGCGCGAGCGATGAAGACGCCGAGCGTCTGCGCCGATTCGGCGAAGCGATTGGTTGGGCGTTTCAAGTGGTGGACGACATTCTCGACGTCGAGGAATCCTCGGCGGCGCTGGGCAAAACCGCGGGAAAAGATCAGGCGCAGAAAAAGGCGACGTATCCGGCGCTGTTTGGGATTGAGAAGTCCCGGACATTCGCGCGAGAGCTTGCCGTGCGCGCCGATCGCGAACTGGCGTGCTACGGCGAACGCGCCTCCCGGCTGCACGCCATCGCCGAATATCTTGTCGTGCGCCGCACATGACGCCACGTTTCTAAAGCGGCGCATGACATTGCTCGCGCGCGTGCGTTATCGCCCGATGCAATACTTCCGCACAGCCTGATTGCCTGCATCGGCTTTGCCGCGCGAGAAGTCTTCTGCTATCTTGATTCGCATGATCGCGCCGAAAACGCTCGAGCTCGCGCTCCTCACCGCCGCGGTTCTCGGATTCCGCCACGGATTTGATTACGACCACATCGCCGCAATTTCAGACATCACAAACGTGGAAACGGATCGCAAGCGCGCGATGCGCATGGGGCTTCTTTACGTGCTCGGCCATGCGGCCACGGTGGCGGCGCTGGGCAGCGTGGTGATTTACTTTCAAACGTCTCTGCCAGCGGCGCTCGATAACTGGGCCGAGCGCGCGGTGGGACTCACGCTCGTCGTGCTCGGGCTTTACGTTTTGGGTTCGATGTTCCGCAGCGGCGGAAAAGCAGTGCCGAAGTCGCGGATCTTGCTTTTGACTGGGGCGTTCCGCTGGCTCGCGTGGAAACTCCGGCAGGTGTTTCACGGCGCCGCAGCGGAAAAGCCCGCGGCGGTGAATTGGAACTGCACGAAGAAAACCGTTTTTTTCGTGGGCGTGATTCACGGACTCGGCGCGGAAACGCCAAGCCAGTTGCTGATTTTTTTGCTGGCCGCGAATCTTGGCGGGCTGGCGCGTGGCTTCCTTGGCCTGGGGATGTTTTTGGCGGGGTTGATTCTGATGAACATGCTGATGACCGCTTCCGCCGTGGGAATTTTCACCGTAACCGCGCAGCGGCACAAGCTGATGCAAATCGCGACGCTATTTACGGCCGTCTACAGCGTGGTGGTCGGCGCAATTTTCCTTTTGGGCTCCGCCGCAATTTTGCCTCCGCTCGGCGGATAGTTCGCCGCGCATTTCCCGAATATGAACGCGGCACGGTCCTCTTCCAAACAATCGAAAATGCGGCTGGACGTGGCGTTGGTCGAACGCGGCGTGGCTGAGACACTGCATCGCGCGCAAGCCTTGATCATGGCGGGGAAAGCGCGCGTCGACGGCCAGCCCGCGACGAAACCGGGAGAGAAAGTTGCCGCGGACGCGCGGATCGAAATCAGCGGCGCGGAGATGAAGTTTGCGAGCCGGGCGGGGCGGAAACTCGAAGGCGCGCTCGATGATTTTGGCGTGGATGTGCGCGGCTTCGTTTGTCTCGACGTGGGCGCGTCGAACGGCGGATTCACGGATTGCCTGTTGCAGCGCGGCGCGCGGCGCGTCTATGCGGTCGACGTCAATACGGCGCAGCTCGATTGGAAATTACAGCGTGACGCGCGCGTCGTTGCCGTGAAAAAGAATGCGCGCTATTTGAAGCCCGAGGATACTGGCGAAGCGGTGGATCTGGTGGCCATGGACGTGAGTTTTATTTCCGTCGCGAAACTGATCGCCGCGGCAGTGGCGCTGGCGAAGCGCGGCGCGGTATTTTTCATTCTTGTGAAGCCGCAATTCGAGCTGCCGAAAAAGCTCGTGGGCATGGGCGGAATCGTGCGCGACGCGGCGCTGCACGAGCGCGCAATTGCGAGCGTTCGCGTCGCTGCGGAGCGGGCGGGGCTTGCGATTGTGGGCGTCCGGCCCAGCCGCGTGGCGGGCGCCGAAGGCAATCAGGAATATTTCCTCCACGCGCGGCTCTCCGGATAGAATACAACCCGCCGGACTCGGAGGACGCTCGGGCTTTTGCACCGTAATGGGCTGCGGCTCTGGCAGCGGCTTTCTCGCCCGGCACGCGGAGAACCACGATGAAGAGTGCGGGAATTTTCTGCAAACCACGCAAGGCGGAAATTTGCGCCGTCGTTCCGCGCATGGCCGAATGGCTCCAGCAGCGCGGCATGGAAGTGCATCTGGACGCGACTGCCGCGTCGTGCTTCACGCCACGCGCCCGCGAATCCAGCCTCGATGAAATGGCCGCGAAGATCGATTTTCTCATCGTGCTCGGCGGCGATGGCACGTTGCTCGCGGCCGCGCGCCAATTCCACGAATGCGAAGTGCCCATCCTGGCCGTGAACCTGGGCGGCATGGGTTTCATGACCAGCGTGACGATTGATGAAGCGTTTCCTCTGCTCGAAGATGTCGTTGCGGGCCGGCATCGGCTGAGCCCGCGAATGATGTTGAAAGCGGAATTGCTGCGCGGCGGCAAAATGATCCAGCACCAGCACGCGCTGAACGACGCGGTGGTGACGAAAACGGCGCTTTCGCGCATTCTCGATTTCGATTTGTCCGTCAACGGACATTTTCTCGGGCGCTATCGCGCGGACGGCCTCATTGTTTCCACTCCGACTGGCTCGACCGCGTATTCGCTCGCCGCCGGTGGGCCGATCCTCTATCCCGTGCTGCAAGCATTCGTGCTCACGCCGATTTGTCCGCATATGCTGACCAACCGGCCGCTGGTGCTGCCGGACAGCGTGCAGCTCGAGCTCAATTTTGACGCGCTCGAGGAACAGGCGTATTTAACCCTCGACGGGCAGGTCGGATTCGAGCTGGAACGCGGCGACCGCGTCACCATCTCGAAATCGCCGCACCGCGTGCAGCTCGTACGGCCGCAGGAGCAGACGTACTACAAAGTTCTTCGCAACAAATTGCGGTGGGGCCAGCGCTGACGGCGCTGCCTCGCAGCGAAAATACCGGAACACGAGGAGAACAAAATGAAATCGAAACTTCTGTTGTGCGTTTTTTCGGCAGTCATCTTCGCCGCCCTTTGCGGCCCGGCACACGCGCAGGGACGCATGCGGCGGATGGGCATGTCCGCCAGCTCGGCCGTCTATCCCATGCATCAGGGATTCGTGGACGCGCACGGCGAGATGATTTATTACATGACCGTGGGACGCGGCGCTCCGTTGATGATCGTTCACGGCGGACCGGGCGCGTCGCACGATTATTTTCTCCCCTATTTGCTGCCGCTCGCGCGATATAACAAACTCGTTTTTATCGACGAGCGCGGCTCGGGCCAATCGCAGAAACTTTCCGATCCTTCCGGCTACACGGTTGAAAACATGGTCCAGGATGTCGAGGACGTGCGCCAGGCGCTCGGCCTCGGAAAAATCACGCTCCTCGGCCATTCCTATGGCGGCGTGCTCGCGCAAGCTTACGCGCTGAAATATCAGAAAAACCTCACACACCTGATTTTGTGCAGCACGTTTCCGAGCACCAAACAGATGAACGAAGTTCTAGCGCGCGAATTGGCCAGCGCCCCGGCGGATGTTCGCGAGAAAATCGACAAAATGCAAAAGGCCGGGCTTTTCGGCCACGGACTTCCCTACCAGCAGAATCGCTACACGGATGCCTACATGAAGGCCGCGTGGGGCGAGGTCTATTTTCCGTACCTGTATCAGATTCATCCGGATCCAAACTACGATCCCATCGCGAACGGCGTGATGTCATGGACTCTGTATCGCGAAATGTGGGGTTCGGACGGCGAATTCGTGATTGATGGGAATTTGAAATCCGTCGAATATGTCAACGAACTGCACACGATTCACGTACCGACGCTGATTATTGTCGGTGACCACGATGAATGCGCTCCCTCGCTCTCGAAGGAAATGCACCAGAAGATTGCGGGATCGAAGCTTGTGATTCTGCCGAAGAGTGGCCACATGACGTTCGTCGACCAGCCGGTTTTGTTCATGGCCGCCGTGGATGGTTTTTTGCATCCGGGCAAACAATAAAACGGAAGCAGTCAGGTCAGGCGTTCGCCGCGAATCAGATCCGCGAGCGATTCGCGGCGGCGAACGACGCGGAAGCGGCTGCCTTCGACGAGGATTTCCGCCGCGCGCGGGCGCGAATTGTAATTCGAGGATTCGGCGAAGCCGTACGCGCCCGCGCCCCAAATCACCAGAAGATCTCCCGGCTGAACTTCCGGCATCGGCCAATCGCGAAGAAATAAATCTCCCGATTCGCAAATCGGGCCGACGATATCAACATTTGAGATTTTCGCGTTGGCGCGCGGCCGCGTCACTGGCGTAATGGGATGCGCCGCGCCGTACAGCGCGGGCCGAATCAGATCGTTCATCGCCGCGTCCACGACAATAAAAGTTTTGCCGCGGCCGCGCTTGATGTACAGCACGCGCATCAAGAGCACGCCCGCCTGCCCAATCAGCGCGCGGCCCGGCTCAAACAATAGATGGCAGCCGAGCGCGCGAATCGACTGCGGCAAGCCCGCCGCGTATTCCTCGATCGATGGCGGATTTTCGTTTGTGTAACGAATCCCGAGGCCGCCGCCGATATCCAGATAACGCAGCCTGATTCCCGCGCGCGCCAGCTCGCGACAATATCTCGCCAGGCGCGCGGCGGCGCCGCGGAACGGCGTGATTTTCGTGATCTGCGAACCAATGTGCCCGCTGATTCCCCGCCAATCAATCCACAGCGATTGCTTGTGGAGAAGATACAGGCGGCGCGCTTCCGGCCAGTCGATTCCGAATTTGTGCCGATGATGGCCCGTCGCGATGTGCGGATGCCCGCCCGCTTCGATATCCGGATTGACGCGAATCGCGGCGGGAGCGGAGCGGCCAACGCGCGCGGCTTCGCTGGCCAGCATTTCGAGTTCGGCCGCGGATTCGACATTGAAAAGCAAAATTCGCGCGCGGAGCGCTTCGCGAATTTCCTCGCGCGTCTTGCCCACTCCCGAAAAAACGATGCGCTCGCCGGGCACGCCGATGCGCCGCAAACGAAACAGCTCGCCCGCGGAAACAATATCGAAGCTGCTGCCCATGCGCGCAAACGCGCGCAACACAGCGAGATTCGAATTGGCCTTGACGGCGTAGCAGATCGAATGCGGCACGCCGTGAAAAGCGCGCCGGAAGCGGCGGTACGCGGACGCGAACGCGGAGCGGCTGTACACGTACGACGGAGTTCCCGCGCGCCCGGCGATGGCGGCCAGGGAAACGCCTTCGCAAAAAATCGCATCGCGGCGATAGGAAAAGTCCGGCGTATAGAAAATCGGGTCGTGCGATTCTTGGTCCCTGCGTTTGGGCATCAGGGGAATTCTTATATCACTTTCAGGACCACAAGGGTGCGGTCATCGAACGGATGCCTGCCGCCGGAGAATTCATCTACGCCCGCAAGCAGGCGATCGGCAATTTCCGCGGCGGAAAAGCTCGCGAAAGAACAAACAGCCTCGCTCAGCCGCTGCCAGCCGTAGAACTGCGCGCCGGAATTGTGCGTGTCCGTGACACCGTCGGAATACAGCACCACAATGTCGCCGGGCGCGAGAACCAGCCCAAGCTCGTCATACGTGGAATCGCCGAACATGCCCACGGGAAAACCGGCGAGCGGAATCTTTTCGCAGCGGCCATTTTGGAAAATCAGCGGCTGCTCCTGGCCGGCGCTGGCGATGCGCAGCGAACGCTCCGCGGGATGCCACGAGAGAAAACACATGGTCATGAAGCGGCCTTCGATGCGTCGCTCACAAATAATCTGATTCAGCTTGCGCAGAATTTTCGCAGGCGCCAAACGCTGTGGTGCCAGGCTGCGCAAAATTCCCACGGCGGCGGCGCCATAAAGCGCGGCGGCGCTTCCCTTCCCGCTCACGTCGCCGAGCGCGATGCCGAGTTCGTCCGCGCCATACGGCAGAAAGTCATAAAGATCGCCGCAAAGTTCGCGCGAGGACACGACGCGTGCCGCAATGTCGAGCCCGTATTCGCTGCCGGGCACGGGCGGCAGCAGTGCCGATTGCAAGCGCCGCGCGGCATTGAGGTCGCGCTCCATGCGCGCTTCATCGCGCGTGACTTGCTCATACAGGCGCGCATTTTCAATCGAGACCGCCAGATGCGAAGCCAGAATCGAAAGCGTCTGAACGTGATCCGGCGTGAAATAATTGAGCTGCGGGCTTTCCAGGTCGAGCACGCCGACGACGCGATGCTTGTAGAGCAGCGGAATCGCCAGTTCCGACCGCGTTTCCGGATTGACGGAAATATACCGCGGGTCAAACGACACATCCGGCACGACGACGGGACGCCGCAGCGTCGCCGCCGCGCCCACGATCCCTTCGTGCGGCGAAACCACGGACCGCTCGTGCATGTGCTGGCCGAATTTCACGTTGAGCCGATGGCGGAACACACGCTCGGTCTCGTCGTACAAAAGAATGGCGAAAATTTGATAGTCGATGACGCGCTTGACCATTTCTGCCGCGCGCCGCAGGACGCCTTCCACGTCAAGAATCGAATTCGTTTCGCGCGCCACTTCGTTCAGCAGCAAAAGCGTTTCGGCCTGCCGGCGCGTGCGCTCGAACAAACGCGCGTTCTCGATCGCGCCGGAAATCCGGCTCGCCAGAAGCATCAAAATATTCTGCTGATCGCGCGTGAAGTAATCGAGCTGGCGGCTTTCGATGTCGAGCACGCCGACGACGCGTCCCTGAACCAGCAGCGGAACCGCAAGCTCCGACTGCACCGCATCGACCGCGTTCAGGTAGCGCGAATCCTTGCGCACGTCGCTGACGCGTACCGCACGGCCCGTTGACGCCGCCGCGCCGATGATTCCCTGCCCCACGGGGATGCGCCAGTCCTCGACAACTTCCTGGCGATGGCCGATGGCGAATCGAAAACGAAGCTCGTGCATATTTTCGTCCAGCAGCAGCACGGCGAAAATTTCGTAGTCGATCAGGCGCTTGATCTGCGCCGCCGCGTGAGACAACACTTCGTCGAGGTCCAGCGACGCGTTAATCTCCTGGCCGATTTCGGCCATCGTCGCCAGGACTTCGGCGGGCAGTTCCTGGGTAGTGTTCAGTTCTGCTGGTTCCATGATTCCCTGTTGGATGAGGCGAATTCGAATTGCGATTCGGGCGCTGCGCTTTGAGACCACTCAATTATAGCAGGCGCGCGAAAAGTTCGCTTCGCTGGTGGTGTGGATTGCAAAATTCGGGGGCCAAATGGCGCGAAACTCCGATTAATCGGCGCCCGCGCGCCGCGCTTCTTCGATGATTTTCGCGCCGGAGCTGGAACCGATACGCGTGGCGCCTGCCGCGACCATTTTGTTCAGATCGTCGAGCGTGCGAATGCCGCCCGCGGCCTTCACGCCCATTTTCGGGCCGACAATCGAGCGCATCAGGACCACGTCTTCGATTATCGCGCCGCCAGGGCCGAATCCCGTCGACGTTTTCACGTAGTCGGCATCGGCATTTCTCGCGGCGCGGCAGGCGCGGATTTTTTCCTCGCCGGTGAGCAGCGCATTTTCGAGAATCACCTTGCAGATGGCGTCGCCGCGATGGCTCGCATCCACCACGCCGCAAATATCCGCTTCGGCGGCTTCATCCTCGCCCGATTTCAGCGCGCCGATGTTGATCACCATGTCGATTTCGTCCGCGCCATTTTTTATGGCTTCCTCAGCCTCGAAAACTTTTACGGGCGGGAGCGTTCCGCCCAGCGGAAAGCCCACGACAGTGCAGACCTTCACGCTCGAGCCGCGAAGGATGTCCGCGGCCAGCGGCACGTACCACGGATTGATACACACCGATGCGAAGCCGAAGCGCGCGGCCTCCTCGCAAAGGGCGCGAACTTGATCACGCGTCGCTTCCGGCTTCAGAAGCGTGTGGTCGATCAGTTTGGCGATCTCGTCGATTCGCATCGGAATTTCCGGCGGCGATAATTTTTACTCCGGCGGCAGAGTCAGCACGCAAACATCCTTGAGATTGCGGTAGCGCTCGGCGTAATCGAGGCCGTAGCCGACCACAAATTCGTTCGGAATCGTGAAGCCAACGTAGTCGGCCTTGATATTTTTGACGCGGCGCGAAGGCTTGTCGAGCAGCGCCGCGATTTTCAGCGCCTTCGGCCGGCGCTGTTCGAGCACCCGGCACAGATAGCTGAGCGTCAGGCCGGTATCGAGAATGTCCTCGACAAGGATCACGTTGAGGCCCTCGATGCTGCTGTCGAGATCCTTGTACAGGCGCACCTGGCCGGACGACTGCTTGCCTTTGCCGTAGCTCGCCACGGCCATGAAGTCGATCGACGTATCGAGCTCGATTTCACGGATCAAATCCGAGAGAAAAACGCACGCGCCCTTCAGCACGCCGATCAAATGCACGCGCTCGCCGCGAAAATCCCGCGTGATTTGCCGCGCGACCGCGACCACGCGCTTCTGAATCGCCGCGCGCCGCAATAAAACTTTCAAATGGCTTTTGCCCTTCGCATTCATTGCAACCCGCGCCTCCGCGGAAACACGGCGGCTAATCTATCGCACGCGTTTGCGGATAACAAGGCTGAACCGAATGACGCGCCCGTCACGGCGCAAACTCCCGCCCTACGGGCGCACGGGCGCAATGGAACATGCCGATGCAGGGTGGAAGGCGGGGCGATTCGGCGCGATTTTACGCGGGCGCGTCGATGCTGGCGCGGACTTGCTGCCAGCGGCGCGGGCGGCGCTTGGCGTCGAGGACTTTTTTGCGCAGGCGAATCGATTTCGGAGTAACTTCGACGTATTCATCGTCGGTAATGAATTCGATGGCCATTTCCAGAGTGAGCACGCGATGCGGCACCAGCCGAATGGCTTCATCGGCGCTCGAAGCGCGCATGTTGGTCTGCTTTTTTTCCTTCGTGATGTTGACGTCCATATCGGCTTCGCGCGCATTTTCGCCGACGATCATTCCTTCGTAAACTTCAATTCCGGGGCCGACGAAAAGTTCGCCGCGCTCCTGCAGATTCCACAGCGCGAAGGCGGTGGTTTTGCCGGGGCGGTCGGCGACCAGCGCGCCCGTGTTGCGCGAAGCGAGCTCGCCCGCATATTCCGTCCAGCCGTCAAACAACGAATGTAGCAGCGCGGTGCCGCGCGTGTCGGTCAAAAGCTGGCCGCGCAATCCAATCAAGCCGCGCGAGGGAATTTTGAATTCCATGCGCACCCGGCCGGAGCCGTGATTCACCATTTTGGCCAGCTCCGCGCGGCGCATGCCCAGCGTTTCCATCACCACGCCCACGAAAGATTCAGGACAGTCCACGACCAGCAATTCGACGGGCTCGAGACGCCGGCCATTTTCCGTGCGCACCACGATTTCCGGCTTGCCGACCATCAATTCGTAGCCTTCGCGGCGCATCGTTTCAATCAAGATCGCGAGTTGCAGTTCGCCGCGTCCGAGAACGCGAAATGCGTCCGTGGTTTCCGAATCTTCGACGCGAATGGAAACGTTGGTCAGCAATTCCTTTTGCAAGCGCCCGCGAATGTCGCGCGAGGTGACGAATTGCCCTTCGCGTCCCGCGAGGGGCGAGGTATTGACCGTGAAAATCATCGCCAGCGTTGGCTCGTCAATCACCAGCGGCTCGCACGGCGCGGGATTTGCCAGGTCCGTGATCGTCTCGCCGATCTGAATGCCGTCGAAGCCCGCAATCGCGGCAATGTCGCCCGCGATAACTTCGCTGGCCTCGTCGCGATCCAGGCCGCGAAACGTGAATAATTTCGTGATCGCCGTGGGAATCATGGCGCCATGAAGTTTCGCGATGCCCACTTCCGCGCCCCTCCGCAGCGTGCCATTGAAGACGCGGCCAATCGCAATGCGTCCCAGAAAATCGCTGTAATCCAGATTCGTGACTTGAACTTGCAGCGGCCCCGCAGGATCGCCCGACGGCGCGGGAATCGATGACACAATCGCGTCAAACAGCGGCTGGAGATTCGTGGAACCATCGTTCAGCGTGCGATGCGCGACGCCGGTTTTCGCGTTGGTGTAGAGCACGGGAAATTCCAGCTGATCCTCGGTGGCGTCCAGATCGATGAAGAGATCGTAGATTTCGTCGAGCACTTCCTTGGTGCGCGCGTCGGTCCGATCGATTTTATTCAGCACGATGATGGGAGGCAGATGGGCTTGCAGTGCTTTTTGCAGCACGTAGCGCGTTTGCGGCAGCGGGCCTTCGCTGGCGTCGACGAGCAGCAACACGCCATCCACCATGCGCAGCGCGCGCTCCACTTCCCCGCCGAAGTCGCTGTGGCCCGGCGTGTCCACAATATTGATTTTCGTGTCGTGGTAAAAAAGCGCCGTGTTTTTCGCGAGGATGGTGATGCCGCGCTCGCGCTCCAGATCGTTCGAATCCATCACGCGCTCGGCGACGATTTGATTCGCGCGGAAGATGCCGCTTTGCCGCAGCATGGCGTCGACGAGCGTCGTCTTGCCATGGTCGACGTGGGCGATGATTGCGATATTGCGAATCGACTGCGCCATGCTTGAATCATTCTCCTGCGCGCACGGAGTTCGTACGCGCTTCCCGGAAGCTGCCGCGAACACCGGCGGCCTTGTTTTCCATCATGGTTAAGCCGCGCCGGGCTCGGCGATCTTCGCGAATCTTGGCAGGGGCGATGCTAATGGAATTCGGGGGGATGCGCTGCGTGCCCGCTGACTGCGTTTCCGCTATTCCCGCCGCACATCAAAAATAGCATAAAAACGGCTGAAATTGCGGGTATTTTGCGTAGGCGTTCCGCGAACATCGGATTGCGCTGCGAAATTCGCAGCCGCGCGAAAACGCTCGATACTGGCCGCCAAGGAAACCAATCGGGAGGCGGTTTCGATATGCGCTACGCGGAAATCAAATCGCTCTGCGGTGTTGCGGCGGGGACGATTTCGTTGGGCGTCGGCGGCGCAAGATGCTTGACGCGGCGGATCTGGTGCGCCAGCCCAAGCGTTTTGAGAACCCAGATGCCGTACCAGTTCAGGTCAAATTCATACCATCTCAGCCCATGCCGCGCCGACGTTGGATGTGCATGATGGTTGTTGTGCCATCCTTCGCCGAACGTAAGCATCGCGACCCACCAGTTATTCGTCGAGTGGTCGCGCGTGGCGAAGCGGCGCGAACCCCACAAATGCGTCGCGGAATTCACCAGCCACGTGGAGTGCAGGCCGATTACCGTGCGCAAGAAAACGCCCCAGAGCAAAAATGGCCAGCCGCCAATGGCGAACAGCACAGCCCCGAGCACGATCATCGGCACATAGTTGTACTTTGTAATCCAAACTTGAAATTTGTCCTCGGCCAAATCGGGAACATAGCGGGCGAGAGTCGAAGTATCGTGATGCATGGACTTGCCAACCAAAATCCAGCCCGCATGCGCCCACCATTTGCCATCGATCGGCGAATGCGGATCGCCTTCCTTGTCTGAGAATTGATGATGAATGCGATGCGTCGCCACCCAGAAAATTGGTCCGCCTTCCAGCGCAAGCGTGGCGCAAACGGTGAGAAAATATTCGACCCACTTGGGAGTCTTGTACGCGCGATGCGTCAGCAGCCGGTGATAGCACATGCCGACTCCCAGGCTTCCGGAGACCCACCACAGGAACAGCGCGACAAAAAATGCTTTCCACGTAAAAAAGAAGAGCGCGGCGATAGCGCCCAAATGAAACAAGACCATGAATGACGAAGTCACCCAGTTAATATCGTGGTCGCCCGGCTGTCTGCGCTGAAGTTTTTCGAGTTCCATTATATGATGTCCTTCCCTATTTTCTTTTTCGGCGCCGAAGCCTCGCACGCGCGATTTCCAATCACCAACACATGCTCACAACATTGAAGCGTCCGGCCACATCGTGCCAAATGGAACGAAGACGCGCGCTAAAAATAGCAGGGTCCCCACACGGTCCCATACGGTCTAAAGACGCGGAAGGTACTTGAGCGAACCGCCAGCTTCCTAGATGGTCCAATAATGCGATTAGTTCCCCCGACCCACAGTCTACAGTGCCACAAAAAGAGCATCTGTTCAATATCATACAAGCAGATGCGCGCTGATACGATTACTAGCGAGCGGCGACGCTTTGCCGTGCAGGAGCGTTCGAGCCCGCGGGCCGTGCTTAGAGGTAGCTTGTGGAGGACGAGTTTGCGTGATTCGCGAGCGCGTTTCAGCCGGCCGGATGGCTCGATGACTTCATCGCGTGCCGCGCCGCTTCAATGCGGGCGATTCCGCGGTCCCTTTGGACCCGGCCAATCAGTTGCTCGCGTTTGCCTTTGATTACGTCCAATTCATCGTCGGTGAGCTTTCCCCATCTCTCTTTGATGGTTCCTTTGCATAGTCTCCAGGAGCCTTCCCATCGATCCCAATTCATTACACTCCTCCATATATTTAGATGCATTTCGCCGAACTGGGGTGACCTTGGGGTCGGGCCGAGCTTGGTGTTCCCTATATAGCAAATATTATGGCGGCGGTGAAGCGATTTATCCGCAAGCTGGTATAATCGGGGCCGCTTGCCGCCGGAATCGCGCCATATCTCCATCGCGGCGGCGCGCAAAGATGCATCGCCGGGCCATGAGAAACGTTCGCGCCCTTTAATTCGCGTACGGGAGCCGACACTTGGGATTAACAAGCATCGACTGGGCCATCATGGGGATTTACTTCGTCTTTGTGCTCGGCATCGGCTTCGCGCTCAAGCGCTACATGCACACGAGCACGGATTTTTTCCTCGCCGGACGCTCGTTGCCCGCGTGGGTCTGCGGTTTGGCTTTCCTTTCCGCCAACCTCGGCGCGCAAGAAGTAATCGGTATGGGCGCTTCCGGCGCAAAATACGGAATCGCCACCAGCCACTTCTACTGGATTGGCGCCATTCCCGCCATGGTGTTCGTGGGCATTTTCATGATGCCCTTCTACTACGGCTCGCGCGCGCGTTCCGTCCCTGAATATCTGCGGCTGCGATTCGACGAGAAAACTCGCGCGTTCAATGCCGTCACATTCGCCACCATGACGATCTTCTCCTCCGGTATCTCCATGTACGCAATGGCCGAGCTGATGCAGACGTTGCACATTTTTGACGTTCCCTTCGCCAAGCTGGGCATCGACAAAGCCTGGATCTTTCATTTCAATATCTTCGCTTCGGCTATCGTAGTTCTGGCCTACATCTATCTCGGCGGACTCACCAGCGCCATTTACAACGAAGTGCTGCAATTCTTCCTGATTGTTGCGGGATTTTTGCCGCTGGTCTGGCTCGGCCTGAAGAGCGTAGGCGGATGGGATGGATTGAAAGCCAAGCTCGGCCCCGGATACACGCATTCGTGGGTGGGAATGAGTAACGCGCACACGAACCGGCTCGGCGTGGAATGGTTCGGCTTGGTGATGGGATTGGGATTCGTGCTGTCGTTCGGCTACTGGTGCACGGACTTTTTGGTGGTGCAGCGCGCCATGGCCGCCGATTCGATGACCTCCGCGCGGCGCACGCCGCTGATCGCCGCGGTTCCCAAAATGCTGTTCCCGTTTCTGGTGATTCTCCCGGGGCTGATTGCCGTCGCTTTGCCCACGCAGCTCGCCACGCGTCCAGGAATCGTCCAAACCGCGGGCGCGCACACGGTGCAAGGCAAGGGCCTGATTCCCGTGAAACTCAATCCGGATACAGGAAAGCCCGAGTTCGATAAAAACGGCAAGCCGGAATTGAACTATGACCTGGCCGTCCCCAACATGCTGCTCCACTACTATCCCACCGGACTCCTGGGCCTCGGCCTCACTGCCCTGCTCGCGAGCTTCATGTCCGGCATGGCCGGAAACGTCACCGCCTTCAACACCGTGTGGACATACGACATCTACCAGCCATATATCCGGCCAAACGCCTCGGATCAGCATTATTTATTGATCGGGCGAATGGCGACAATTTTCGGCATCTTGCTTTCCATCGCCGCGGCGTACGCCGCCAGCCGCTTCAATAACATCATGGATATGCTGCAACTGGTTTTCGCGTTCGTGAACGCTCCGCTGTTTGCCACTTTTCTGCTGGGCATGTTTTGGAAACGTACCACCGGCCACGCGGCGTTTACCGGGCTTATCGCCGGAACTCTGGGCGCGGCCGTGCACCACGGGCTGACTCTTTCCGTCAACGCATCGGCGGGAATCAAGGGCGGCTGGATTGCGGTGGTGCATCGGTACCCCAGCCAGATGGCGCAGAATTTTTGGACGGCAATTTTTGCGTGGACCACCTGCTTCGTGGTCACAATTCTCGTGAGCTTGGTCACGCGGGCGCCGGACGAGGAAAAACTCGTGGGCCTCGTGCATTCACTCACGCCGCGTCCGAAGGAAACGGTTGCGCGGTGGTATCAGCGCCCGGCGGTGCTCGCCGTGGCCGTGCTCACCGCAACCGTAATCCTGAATATCATCTTCCGCTGAGGAGCGCGCATGGGACTGGATATTCGCGTGCCGATTGGAATGTTGTTCAGCGTCCTCGGAATCTTGCTCACGATTTTTGGGTGGCTGAGCAACCGCTCGCTCTACGCGCGCTCCCTCGGAATCGATATTAATTTCATCTGGGGTCTGGCGCTTGTAGCATTCGGCGTAATTATGCTGATGCTCGGCCGGCGCGGCATGGCTCGCGCGCATTCCGCGAAACAAGCCGCCGCAAAAGCCTCCCGGCCGCCTGAAATCTAGGGCGAGATGAATTTTGCCGGAGGCGCTCACCGGTTCATTGCGCGCTGGTTCATTGATGGAGGCATTTGAGTCCACGCACGGACAAAACGGCCGAGCTACTGCGGAAATTTCATGCTCGCTTCGGAACCAGCGGCCGCGTATTTCGAGCGCCCGGCCGAGTGAATCTGATCGGAGAGCACACGGACTACAACGATGGCTACGTGATGCCCGTCGCCATCGGACTTTCCTGCTGGGTCGCGGCCGCGCCGCGGGCTGGCGAGAAAACGGATCAGCAGCTCGTTATCTATTCCGAGAATTTCGACGAAACCGCACACGTAAATCTTAACGATATTCCGCTGCGCGCCTCTCAATCGTGGAGCGATTACCCCGTCGGAGTGGCGTGGGCGCTTCAGCAAGCCGGCTTCGCTCTCGCAGGCGCGAACATTTTCATGTCCAGCGAAGTGCCCATGGGCGCGGGCCTCGCTTCCTCGGCGGCGCTTGAAGTTTCGGTGGCATGGGCTCTGCTCGCGCTTTCGGGATTCGCCGTGGATGGCATTGGCCTGGCGCAGTTGTGCCGGCAGGCGGAAAACGATTTTGTTGGTACGCGCTGCGGCATCATGGATCAATTCGCGTCCTGCCAGGGTCGCGTGGGTCACGCGCTGATGCTCGATTGCCGGTCTCTCGAATACCGGCCCCTGCCCTTGCCCGCGTCCTCGGAATTGATTATTTGCAATACCAACATCAAGCACGCGCTGAGCGCCGGCAAATATAATGTGCGCCGCGCCGAATGCGAGGAGGGAGTTCGCGCGCTCGCCGAATTTTTTCCCGGCATACGCGCGTTGCGCGATGTGACGCTCGAGAATTTGCAGCAGCATCGCGCACGAATGGCGTCCAATGTCTACAAACGCTGCCGCCACGTGATCACCGAGAATGACCGCGTCCTGCGAGCGGCGCGCGCGCTCGAGGCAGGCGACACGATTCTCCTTGGCCGCTTGATGGGCGAATCGCATCGCAGCCTTCGGAACGATTTCGAAGTCAGTTGCCGCGAATTGGACGTGATGGTCGATCTCGCCAACAAGCAAAGGGGAACCTATGGCGCGCGGATGACCGGCGGCGGTTTTGGAGGGTGCACGATTAACGTCGTCAATCGCGGCGACGCGCCGGAATTCGTCGCGCGAGTGACGCAAGGATATCGCGCGGCGACCGGGCGCGAGGCCAATTGTTATATCTGCGAAGCGTCTCAGGGCGCGGAAGAAGTTCTCGTTCCGGCCGGGACGCCGGCGGGCGAGCGATGATGCATTCAAGCCCCAGCGAGCGCCGCGCATGAGCCCGCTCGAGCTGCAGCAAACTCCCCACCGCCGCTTAAATTTACTGACGCGGGAATGGGTGCTCGTCTCGCCGCATCGCACGCAGCGGCCGTGGCGGGGAAAAGTCGAGAAGCCCGCGGCCGAGGATCTTCCGCGCTACGACCCTGACTGTTATCTGTGCCCGGGAAACGAGCGGGCCGGAGGAATCCGCAATCCGGCATACGCGGGAACATTCGTCTTCGACAACGATTATCCCGCGCTGCGTCCCGGCGCGCCGGAATTTACGGAGAGCAATTCCGGCTTGCTGGTGGCTCGCGCCGAGGCCGGAGTATGCCGCGTCGCTTGCTTTTCGCCGCGCCACGATCTGGCCATCGCGCGCATGGACGTGTCTCAGTTGCGCGAGATTGTGGCGCTCTGGATTGAAGAATACGAATCGCTCGGGAAACTATCGTGGGTTCGGCATGTGCAAATTTTTGAGAATCGCGGCGCGCTGATGGGCGCCAGCAATCCGCATCCGCATTGCCAGATTTGGGCGAACGCGGCGCTGCCCAACGTGCCCGCGAGGGAACAAGAATCTCTGGCGGAGTATCGCCGGAACGGAAATTCGTGCCTGCTCTGCGATTATTTGCGGCTCGAATTGACGCTCGATGAAAGGATCGTCTGCCAAAACGAAGGCTTTGTCGCGCTGGTTCCCTTCTGGGCCGAGTGGCCTTTCGAGACGCTCGTTCTCAGCCGAAGACACCTGGGAGCAATGAGCGAATTGTCCGCGGCGGAACGCGAAGCGCTGGGCGGCATTCTCCGGCGCATCACCATCCGGTACGACAACGTCTTCGAAGCGCCGTTTCCCTATTCCATGGGATTTCATCAGCGCCCCACCGACGGTGAGCCTCACCCCGAATGGCATTTCCATGCGCACTATTATCCGCCGTTGCTGCGCTCCGCGACGGTGCAAAAATTCGCCGTCGGGTATGAAATGCTGGCTTCGCCGCAGCGTGACACCGCTCCGGAAAGCGCGGCGGCGCGGCTCAAGGAACTGAGCGAAACGCACTATCTGGATCGGTGAGATATTTCCGCGCGGGATAATCCTGCCTGACTGGACGCACGCGACTGCCCGTGCATGAATTCGCGTGCATGAATGCTGCGGTGGTTACGGATTTAGCGCGGCATCGCGCGGATCGAGAAGCGTCTCGATGATTCCGACCATGGGAAGCACATCGATCTTCGACACAACCGAACGGATTCCGGCTTCCCGCGCGCGTGTTTCCAATTCCTCGCTCGCGTGCTGCGTAAACATCACGATGGGCACGGCGGGAGCAATTTCCAGCATACGGCGCGCGGTCTCTATGCCATTGATGCCGGGCATTTGAAAGTCGACAATCACCACGCTGGGGTGCAAATCCTTGAACATCTCCACGCCCGTCAAGCCGTCAGCAGCCTCGCCGCATACTTCCCATTCCGGGTTGGCTTGCAGCACTGTGCGAAGCCCTCGCCGGACCAGATCGCTATCGTCCACGATCAGAAAACGAATACACACCGGAACCATCCTTCCGCGGCGTTGGCGAAAACGCGAGCGCGCGCCGTGGAGACGAGCATGGAGCGCCTTAGCGCAATCATGTCCAGTAGCGAAGCAGATTTGAAAAACATTCGCGCAACCATACGCGCTGGCCTGTTTAGGGAGGACATCCTGTACGCCCAGAGCAGGAAAGAGCAGGCATCCCGTCCAGCTCTAACTCATAGCATTAAACCTTCCGGTGACGCCTACCACAGTCGCGGTATATTGGCCTGAAAAAAACAGCACGCGGCTCGGCTGGCGCCCGAACCGAGGGCATTTGCCTTTATAGGGACGGACTTCAGCCCTGCCCGCCTTTTGCACGTGTAAGGTCCGACTGCGCGGCGCTTCCTCTAACAGCTTTTGTTGAAAAACCCATTTGTTGTCATCCCGAGCCGCCCTGCGGCGAGCCTGCCTGCCGCAGGCAGGGGATCTGCATTTTCCTTGGATTTCTGTGAATTGCGACTCTCTCGTGGTGGCAGGACTGACAACCAAAAGCATTT
>DATLTU010000044.1:0-25447 GCA_035533415.1 Candidatus Limnocylindrales bacterium | reverse complement strand
GGGGGTCGGCCGTGAACATCAAGTCCAGGCAAAGGCGCACCGCGAGAATGATCCGAGCACTCCGAAGCCTCGGCTATCGGGTCGAACCAGTGAATTCCCAACAGGCCAGTCCAGCAGGAGGGCGGTGATTTTCGACCCTGCTCGACACCCCGGCGCGCAGCCGCTCTTCCAAATACGGCTTAAACGCGTCGAGCTTGCGCGGCGGCACGGGGCGTGGGCCATACTCCGGCGCCACCCCTGCCTCCTGCACATACTTGCGAATCGTCTTGCGATCCCAGCCGGTCAGCTCGCTGATCGCCTGGATGCTCATTCCTTGCCGCTGCAGTTCTTTGAGTTCTTGCACGTCTCTCTCCCTTAACAAGTTTCGGAACCTCCTCCGTTTGGAGTGGGCTCCGGTTTACCACGTCAAAGGGTGGGGAAAATTCAAACGGCACTACGGGGATTTTTGCACCGGCGCTGACAAAACGAGGCGCGAGCGAGAACGCGGCTGGCTGCGCGGGCCGATCCGGTCGCGATCGGTGAAGGTGACGCTCGAAGGGAGGAAGAGGAAGATTGTGGCGGCGACGCAAGCGGAGATGAAGCGAAGAGAGGCCCTTCGACAGGCTCAGGGTCAACCCTTCGGGTTGAGCGACGGGCAAGCGCGGCTTCGCCAAGGCTACGGCGCGTCAAGCGCGCAAGCGGGTGCGGCGCCGGTGCGATATGAGGAGTTGCCGACGTGGGCGAGAGGTCTGCTGCTGCCGGGCGATCCGGGGACGGCGACCCTTCCTTCGTCAGGGCGAGCGGGCAGGCCGCGTGCAGTGCCGTTCGCGTTTCGCCGCCGGCGATGATGGGTTGTTAGTGCAGGTCGGAACGGCAAATCGAAAACCGTTTCGGAATGGAACGGCGGAGAACAGTTCCGAAGTGAAACGTTTGGCGTGAGCACGTTGAGCGAGTGAATTTTCCCACCGAACTAAAACCATAAGAAAAAAATACTTGCAGTGGGATCGCGGACGCAGCCGCTGCGGTTCGTAAATTGCATTGAGTGTGACAGGCCGCTTACAGCGCGGCCCGCTCGCGGCCTTCCCTTTCCACGCTGAGGACCCTCGAAAAACTGCCGGGGTGCGACGATGAAGGGAATGATGTGTCTGGCTGCGTTGTCGCTGCTGTGCATGAACGCGCATGCGGCGCCGCTGCGCTTCGCGCGCAGATGATTTCCGCTGCGCGTGTTGCATCTGCGGGATAAACGTTTCTGGATTATGGCTGCGGTGCAGACGGCGGCGATGGTCGCGGATGTGGAAACAACGGAAGCGGGTCTCCATCAGGGCCAATTCGCCGAGGGGAATCCGCTTTTCAGTGGCGAAAGACCCGGGCGCGCGAAACTGTATTCGATTCTCGGAGGCGCCGAGGTGGCCGAACTGTGGAGCGAGCACTACTTGAAAAAAGCGTCGGACGCGGATCCGCGCGAAGGGCGGTGGAAATGGTGGACGATCGCGGCCATCCACACGGGATTCCACGCGACGGCGGCGATTCATAACGCGGTGCTGCTGTCGAATCGCTGAAAATGAATGTCGCACTTAGGCCGCGCAAGACGCGCGTGCCGCCGCGCGTAATTTCGTGCTTGCTAATCGAGGCGGAACCGGCGCAGATTAGGATGTTCCCTCTCGAGGCAAACAGTGGCTTCGGAAAAGTCACCCGCCGACGCGGCATCCGGCCCCGAACACCGGCGCAGCAGCCGATTCCCCGTTGTTGTCCCTCTCGAGGTCAATTGGCGCGAGGCGAATGGCGCGCAATTCAAAGAGCAGGCGCACGCCACGGAAGTGAATGCGCACGGCGCGCTGCTGCAAATGAGGAATTATCCGACGATGGGCGTCGAAGCGGAATTGACAAACCTGCTGACGGCGCAAAATGTGCGGGCGCGCATGGCCGCCGTGCGGCGCTCGCGCAGCGGCGCGGTGCAAGGGATTGCGATCGAGTTGCTGACGCCGAACGAATCCTTCTGGGGCTTGAACTTCGAGCTGCGCAAGGCCAGCGCGGAGCTTTTGCGTCTGGAACAAGGCATCAAGTCCGGGGAAATCGATCCGCTGATTTTGCGCGAATTCCGCGACGCGGTGGACTACGTGAGAAAAACGGCGTGGGCCGTTCAAGAATGGCGCGAGCGCCAAATGCAGCACCGCGATCCATCGACCGTGCTTTCGCTGCTCACGCTCGAACGCATCCGGCGCGCGACGACGCTGACGCACGATCTGCTGGGCGACTTGAGCGCGCAAGACGTGAGCCGGCGCACCGAAGGCATCGCGGAACTTCATGACGCGGTTTCAGTGCTGCACAAACGGCTCACGCAATATTTCGAGGGCGGCGGCACATCATAACGTCACGGCTTACGCTTTCTTGATCAAGCGAATCAGCCAGAGCAAAATAACCGCGCCGATGATGGCGACGACGAGGCGGCCGATCAGGCCGTAGGCTCCCAGTCCAAGCAAACCAAAAATAAAACTCCCGAGCAGCGAGCCAATCACGCCGACGATCAGGTCGCCCAGCAAGCCGAAGCCGCTTCCGCGCATGATTTTGCCCGCAATCCAGCCCGCAAGAATTCCGATTACAATCACCCAGACCAGGTAAATCATCGAAAGTCTCCTTCCGCGCGAATGCTACTCGATTGCGCCGGGCCTACAAATCCGGGAATCTTTCGGAGAGCCCTATTCGTGGAAAGTGTACACCCGCCTTGTGAGAATTCCAGTGCAATCGAGGAATCGGCGGGAGTGCCCGTATATGCGCTTCGTGAGGTTTTCGGCGGGGCCGATGTAGAACCGTCCAGTGGCCGTGCTTCGAAGCACATAGCTGTGATATGGCATTGGAAAGATGGTGGGCCCTAGTTGACGATTTTGGAACTCTTCCGCCGGGTCAGATCGTCGCAGGGATTCCGTAAATGGGTAACCCCTACGGCACCGACGTTGACCGGCTGCGTTGTGACGCCTTCGATTATCCGGAACAATTGAACAAAATGAGACCGGATTCAACAAGCAAAAGGGCTCAGACCGACTGGCGCATGCCCGTGTATGGCGCGTTAGCCGCGGCTCTTGTTTTTCTCCCGTTGCTGATAAGTTCAAACACGGACGTGCTGTATTTATTTGTGATCGTGCCGGGTTTGGCTCTTATGGGCATTTGCGTGTTGATCTATGCAGCCATCAGAAAAAAACTGCCGCTTGCGGTGACGGTGGCCATATTTTGGGCCGTCTCAGCGGTGGTCCTTCTCTACAACTTCCAAATACGCACTTTCACTAGGTGGTTTTTGTGGTCGGGTCAATACGAGAAGGAGGTTCTGGCGGAACCCACCCCAGCTAATAGAGACTTGAAGCACATCGAATGGGACGGCTGGGGATGGGGTGGTCAAGACTTTTCCGTTTTTCTTGTTTTCGATCCCACGGACTCGCTCGCCGGACCGGCCGAGAATAATCAATCAGGTAAATTCAACGGAATACCCTTTGAGGTTTCCAGTGTGCGACGCATGGACTCACACTGGTACCTCGTTTTTTTCGACTTCTACGTCGGTCAATCCTCTTGGGACAACCGTAGCCGCAGATGACCCTGCCTTACGCACTGAGTGCCGGTGAGCCGAAGTCCGGCTTACAGGATAAGTGGGTTCAGCGCGGCAGAACGCTGAAACACAGGCAGTGTTCTGATCAAAAAGTACCGCTCGCGTTCTGCGGCACGTCCGGCAAGGGTGAACACAGAACCGCACACAGCGTTCAGGTCGAAAGATGCGCTTCGTGAGGATTTCGGCGTGGCTGAGTAGAACCGTCCAGTGGCCGTGCTTTGAAGAATATAGGCGCGATACGGCATCGCAAGGATGGTGGGCCTGGACTGACTTGAACAGTCGACCTCGCCCTTATCAGGGGCGCGCTCTAGCCACCTGAGCTACAGGCCCATTTCGTTAAGGCGACAATTTTAGCATGACCCGATGAGACCTGCACAACGATGAGGTGGCCGCGAAAAGAGGTCACGTCGCGCGGGCCGCACGATGCGGCGCGGACCATTCCTCGCAGTGATCGAGCGAAGCAGCGATGCGGTCGTGGACGTAGTGCAACTCATCCGCGGTGACAACGTACGGCGGCAGCACGTAAATAACATTGCCAAGCGGGCGCAGCAGAATGCCCGCATTGAGGAAAAATTCGTAGAGCTTCGGGCGAAGCCGCGACAAATAGCCGGAATCGTCCGCGCGCAGCTCGATGGCGGCGACGGTGCCGATCGAGCGCACGTCGCCGACGGCGGGATGACTGGCGATTGCGGCGAGGCGCTGCTCGTGGATTTTCGCGATGGCATCGATGCGGTCAAAGACCGGCTCGCATTCGAAAATCCGCAGGCTCGCGAGCGCTGCCGCGGCGGCGAAAGGATTCCCCGTGTACGAGTGCCCGTGATAAAAAGCGCGGCTGCGATCGTCGCTGACGAACGCGCGATGGATCGCGCCGGTGCAAACCGTGGCGCCCATGGGAAGAACTCCGCCGGTGATCCCTTTCGAGAGGCACATCATATCCGGAACGACGCCCGCAAGCTCGCACGCGAACATTTTGCCGCAGCGGCCAAAGCCGGTGAGAACCTCATCCGCGATCAAAAGCACATTGTGCCGCGTGCACAGGCCACGGACGCGCTGAAGAAATTCCCGCGGATGAACGATCATGCCGCCAGCGCCTTGCAGAAGCGGCTCGACAATGACTGCGGCGATTTCGCCATGCTTTTCCTCGAGCAGGCGCGCGAGCTGCTCCATGCAATCGATATCGCACGTCGCGCGCGTCTTTCCCACGGGGCAGCGGTAACAATACGCGGAATGGACGCGATGCACTGGGAAACGAAAACGCCGGAATGGATCGTTGAACAGGGAATCGTCGCTTACGGACATCGCGCCAGCCGTGTCGCCGTGATAAGCATGCTCGAGCGCGATGATGGATTGTTTTTCGGGGAAGCCTGAATTCTGCCAATACTGAATGGCGAGTTTCAAAGCGACTTCGACGGCGGTCGAGCCGTCGTCGGAAAAGAAAATATGCTCGAGCTCACGCGGCAGAATGGTGCGCAGGCTCCGCGAAAGCTCCTCGACGCCATGGTGCGTGAAGCCGGCGAGCAAGACGTGATCGATCTTCGCCGTCTGCTCGGCGATCGCGGACATGATCGCCGGATGGCAATGTCCGTGAAGATTGACCCACCAGGAGGAGATGGCGTCGATGAAGCGGCGGCCGTCCGCGGTGTAAATATAAACGCCTTGCGCTTTGGTGATGCGAAGCGGCGCGGGGTCGAGCGCTTCCTGCGTGAAAGGATGCCAGACGCGCAAGCTGGAGTTCATGCGAGGAAAGCCCCCGGACTAAACTTCGCGCGAAAGACGCGGATGAGCGCGGCACGATTTATTTTGGCAAGCATCGGGATCGTGCCGACAACTTCGATTTCACCATAGTGCTCAATGGCCGCGCGATTCTCTTTATTGGGTTTGCCAACCATGATGACGCCGCGAAGGTCGAGCCGCGCGGCGCGAAGCGCGGCGACGGAAAGCAACGTGTGATTGATCGTACCCAGAGAAGTGCGCGCGACGAGAAGAATCGGAAGACCGAGATGCGCCATGAGATCAGTCATGAACTGACTGCCGTTGATCGGAACAAGCGCGCCACCTGCGCCTTCCACAATTATATTTTCCGGCCTCGCGATTTGAGGCAATTTAATTTTCCGCAGGTCGATGCGGACTCCCGCAAGCCGCGCCGCCAGATGCGGCGAAACTGGCGGCGCAAAGCGATACGCTTCCGGTAAGAGTCGGTTTTTCGGCAATTGCGCGAGTCGAATCACAGTGGCGCGATCGGTGCCTTCGCGCGTCCCCGTCTGAATCGGCTTCCAGTACATTGCGTCGAGCGCTGCGCAGAGCATCGCGGAGGCTACTGTTTTGCCGACGCCCGTGTCCGTTCCGGTGACAAAAAAACGATTAGGCATGCGCGAGCGTGGCCGCCGCGGGCACTTGACCCGATGAATGAGACGATGAAGGCAATGAACGAACTGCGGCGTTCATAATGGCCACGACGCGGTGAACGTGTTCGCGCGTGATGCGGCTGGTCAGAGACACGCGAATGCGCGCCGTACTGGCAGGAACGGTAGGCGGACGAATGGCTCTGGCGATAAAGCCGGCAGCTTGCAATTGCGATGCGACGTGCAGGGCGACTACATTGGTGCCGAAAATCACAGGCCCGATGTGCGTTGAACTCGATCCGAAATTGAGGCCTGCGCTGGCGAGGGCTTGGCGCAACGCAGCGGAAAGTTCCCGAAGATACGTGCGCCGCGAATCTTCGGCGCGGGCAATCGCGAGCGCCGCGCGAATCTGGCCCGCGATGTAGGGAGGCATCGCGGTGCT
Organism: Candidatus Limnocylindrales bacterium; assembly: GCA_035533415.1. Taxonomy (GTDB): domain Bacteria; phylum Acidobacteriota; class Terriglobia; order Acidiferrales; family UBA7541; genus DAHUXN01. Next base: position 19,089 of record DATLTU010000044.1, on the reverse strand, counting down.
GAAAAGGAACGTTCTGGCGCGATTCACGAGAAACTCCTTCAGCGCGGCATGGCAGCAGACGAACGCGCCGGCGCTGGCGAGGGCCTTGCCGCAAGGATAAACAACAGCAAATATTTCGCGCTCGCATTTCATTTCGGCGGCGATGCCGCGGCCCTGCGGACCCCAAACGCCCAGCGCATGCGCTTCGTCGATCACTAATTCCGCGCCGTACTTTTTCGCGAGGCGGACAAGCTCGTTGACAGGCGCGACATCACCTTCCATGCTGAAAATACTTTCCGTGACGATCAGTTTGGCGTACGGCGCGGAGGAATGTTCGCGAAGCGATTTTTCGAGGAATTCCACATCGCGATGCGGATAAATAATTTTCCGCGCTCCGGAGAGGCGAATGCCGTCGATCAAGCTGGCGTGGTTCAGCGCGTCGGAAAACACGATATCGCCGGACTGCAAAACGGAGCTGAGCAGGCCGAGGTTTGCCGCGTATCCCGAGCCGAAGTACAGCGCGGCATCAGTTCCCGCAAAATCCGCAAACTCGGACTCCAATTCCTGCCACTCGCGCGAATTTCCGGAAAGCAAGCGCGAGCCAGTTGCGCCGACTTGTGTTGCGGACGCGACGGCTTCGACGACGGCTTGCTTCAGGCGCGGGTCGGCGGCCAGTCCGAGATAATCGTTTGAGCAGAGATTGATGCCGCTCGAGAGTTCGAGCGAGCGAAGCTGCGATTGATCGCGAAGATTCTCTAGCTGCGCGGCGATGCGCGCGCGGAGAAGATTGTCGTTCACGTCAGGCACGCTGCATCGCCTTCATGCCAAGATCCTCGAGCAACTCCAAATCCTGATCGACGGAGGGATTCGGCGTGGTGAGAAGTTTTTCGCCCGTAAAGATGGAATTCGCGCCCGCGAGGAAACACAGCGCCACGGCTTCGCGGGAAAGTTTGTGACGGCCGCCGGAGAGGCGGACGCGCGAAGCGGGCATCAAAATCCGCGCGGTGGCAATGGCGCGAACCATGATCATCGGGTCAAGCTCCGAAGCATTCGCGAGCGGCGTTCCCTCGACGCGCGCCAGCACGTTGATCGGCACGCTTTCCGGATGCGGATCGAGATTCGAAAGCTGATGCAGCAAGCCGATGCGATCCTCGTCCGATTCGCCGATGCCAAGAATGCCGCCGCAGCAAACCGTGATTCCCGCTTTGCGAACGCGCGCAATCGTTTGCAGGCGATCCTCGTAAACGCGCGTGGTGATGATGCTGCCGTAAAATTCCGGCGACGTGTCGAGATTATGATTGTACGCGGTCAGACCGGCCTGCTTGAGCGCGCTGGCTTGCGTTTCGGTGAGCATTCCCAGCGTGCAGCAGACTTCCAGATCGAGCGCTGCGACTCCGCGGACCATTTCGAGAACGTTGTCGAATTCTTTTCCCTCGGGGACGTCCCGCCACGCCGCGCCCATGCAAAACCGAGTCGCGCCATCGGCTTTCGCGCGTCTCGCCGATTCAAGAACTTCGGGAGGATCCATCAGCTTCTGCCGCGGCACGCCCGTTTTGTAGTGCGCGCTCTGCGAGCAGTACGCGCAGTCCTCCGGACACGCGCCCGTCTTGATCGACAGCAAGCGGCAGAGCTGCACTTCCTCGGGTTTGTGAAATTCGCGATGCACCGTTTGCGCCTGAAACATTAATTCCGGGAGCGGAAGCGCGAAAATCCGGCGAATTTCTTCGCGCGTCCAATCGTGGCAAATCTGCATCGGCAAATACCTCTCTCGAATTTTTATCGCCGCCAAATCGATCGCGTGATTACGCGAGCGCGATGAGCTCGATTTCCACGCGCACGTCGCGCGGCAGACGCGCAACCTCGACCGTGGCGCGCGCCGGCGGATTCGCCGGAAAATACCGGGCGTAGACTTCGTTCATTTTTGCGAACTCGCCCATGTCTTTCAGAAACACCGTGGTCTTCACGGTTTTGTCGAGCTTCGAGCCGGCGGCTTCCACGATGCCCTTCAAATTTTCCATGACGCGCTCGGTTTGCTTCGTGATGTCGCCTTCGACGATTTGGCTCGTCGCGGGATCGAACGCCACTTGGCCGGAAATGAAAATGAAGCCGTTGGCGCGGACGGCTTGCGAATACGGCCCGATGGCTTTAGGGCCGCGCTCGGTTGAGATGACTTCCTTCACGTTTCCTCCTGCAAATCAGCGTGCGTGCTTGATTTCGTCTTTATTTCCGTAGCGCGCGCGAAAAGCCGCCGGAATTCCCTTTTGGTCGAGCCATTCATTGAAAAATCCCGCCAAATGCTGATGGTATTCCTGCTCGAGAGCCGCGCGAAAATCCGAATAGCCGTATTCCTGTCCACGCAAAGCATAGACCATGTGCGCGATGGCGTGCTCGACATTTTCGCGCCCGCATTTATCTTCGAGGGCGAACAGAAACAGTTTAGCCTGGTCGAGAGCCATTGCTTGCTGGGTCTGGCTGTCATCTCTAGAAGTATGCAAAGGCGGTTTCGCGACCGCGAGCGAATGTTGCCTGTCATAATCGCGGAGTAATTGAGAAATTGTAGCACTGCGTGATAATCCGACTCCCTGATTTTCGTCCACTAACTGCCCCACGTAAACCAAAAGTGCCCCGTTCAACAACCATGCATTCTGGCGAACAACAATTGTTTTATCGACCAGACGGTATGTGAGGATTCCGGCGATTGTCTGCAAGACGGCGGAGGGTTCAGTTACGTTCTGCAGTTGACGCATGTAAAGGTCATTGACCAGTAGTCCTGCGGGGAAGTCTCCAAAATCGGGTCCCATGAGCCCAGCCAGGTTTGGGAAAACGGCAATCCTAAACGATTTCCTGCTGGAACCAGCACCAAAGGTTTCATGGAGAAACTTCCTAGCGCGGGCAATTGACTTCGCTGCTGCCTGCAATTGATTCGCGGGCAAGCTACCGAACCCCCAGAAAATTACGGTACCGTCTGGAGTCAATATCTTTTGTTCTCTATACAAACCGGCAAGAACGAAGGGACCCGCATCATTTTTCCCAAGCATAAAGCGATGTTCCACGCCGCCCGCAACCTTGTGCGTACCATGTTCGGTCCCGCTGGAGATAGCAAGAAAATCCGAAGGAACGATTATCTCGACCTCCAGTGTATTCGGTCTCTTGAGCGCAGGCGCGAGGAATGCCCGCGGAGACTGAGGATTGGGGAACCATCCAGATTCGGGCAGGAAGAGGCCCTGCTGGGAGAGGATCCCGGAGATTTGATTCATCCTTCCTAGGTCATATTGAATCGATATCCGTTTCTTCTGTCTCTGTGCCCACTCTGGACTAAATGCAATTTTTAGAGTGTGCAGTTCGCCTCCCGAAGGTGTGCTCGATATGAGCTTAGGCTGAGGAGAAAGATTGCGACCGTTTACCGAGACGTCGAGATTTTGAATGCTAGCCGCGAGCAAGTCAGCAAATCTAAAGTCGATTGCGCGCAGCGGTGAATTGCCGCTGTTCGCAAGACGATATTCCGCGCGGATGGCAAGATGCGGCGGATTGCCGGGAACAAAACGCACGGTGAGAGCTTGTTTTTGAATTTGGTAGCCGGGAGCCAGAGGCACGGCGCAACTCGAAAGGCATACGAGCGCAGCAACAACGAGCGCGCTGCTGCCAAAGCGATGGAGGGAAGAGAAAGTCAAGGCAGGAAGATTCTACCGCGAATAAAACGAACCGCTAGTGACAAGTGATGAGCCGCGACCGCGAAGGGAGATTATTGGCCGCCAGGGTAGAGGCGAAGAATTCGGGCGTCGGACCATCCGCGGCGCCGGAGGGCGATGATTCTGGAGGCCTGATCATCCGGGACGCCGCGGCGAACGAGCTGCAGCAACGTCTCCTCGCTCATGCCCGCGTTTTTGAAATTCGCCAGGGAAGCACCGGAAAGAACCGGCTGGCCGGCGGCGCGCCGGCGCGCTACCTCCGAAATAATCTCATCGGACAGGCCTGCAAGGCGCATGGCCACAGCTTCGCCGCTCCACAGGCCGATCTGGTTGAGCCGCGCGAGTTCGAGAACCGTGGATTCAGAAACGCCCGCTTGCAGCAATTCAGCGACGTCAGCGCCGGTATGAAACTGTTCCTTGCGGCTGCGGGCCAGGCGCACGAGCGCGACACAGCCATCGTCCGAAAGTCCACCCTGCTTGGCCTTTACGATCTCGGCGACTTCGGCGTTGGTGATGCCGACAGACTTCAGGGTTTGGATGGCCGAGTAACTCATGCCCGAGTTGTCGAGCGGGACCGTGTTGGTTGGCACTACGTGATGGCAGCCGCCGAAGAGCAGGAGTGCGGCGGCGAGAAGAGGCATGAGCAAAATCCGCGGCCGCGCGGAGCGACAATTCAGGCGTCGCGAAAGGGACGGGCGAGTCATCTCAAGTGCGATTGTAGGCACAGAAGCGGCTGCGTGGCGAAGGGAATGTCGGAAGTGATAACGCGCCGCGAGCATTACCGGCCGTCCCATTTCCGGCGCTAGACGTTGTAGACGCGCTCGATATCGAAGATGCCGGGAATTTTTTTTATTTGGAGGAGGATCTTTTCGAGTTGCTTGCGGTCGCGAACGTCGAGGGCGATTTCGATCTTGGCATGCAACTGCTCGCCCACGCTTTCGAGGTTGCGGATGTTGGCGTCCACGGAACTGATGGCGGCGGTGATTTCGGCCAGCATGCCGGGACGATCTTCGGTGAGAATACGCAGACGAACCGGAAAATTCGCGGGCTCCGCGGCGCCGGCCCATTCGGCGGCGATGCGGCGCTCGGTTTCGTAGAGAAGATTCTGGACGTTGGGGCAGGAAGTGGAATGCACCGCGACGCCACGGCCGCGCGTCACGTAGCCGACAATATCGTCGCCGGGAATCGGATTGCAGCACTTCGCGCGATACACCATCAAATCGTCGTGCCCGCGCACCTGGATTGGGGCGTTCTGCATCCCCAACATGCGCTTGACCGTGGAAACGAGCTTGGGCGATTTCTCCTCGGTGGATTCGGCAAGCGGCTGGCCGGATGCTTTCGCCAGCACTTGGCGTGCGGACCATTTGCCGTAGCCCAAGTCGGCGTGCAGATCCTCGATGCGCCCGCAGCCGTATTCGGAAGCGACGCGCTGCCAGTCCTCATCCGAAATTTTCTTCAGGCTTACGCCGGAGTTGCGCGCTTCGCGCTCCAGAAGGCGACGGCCGACGGAAGTAGCTTCCTCGCGCTCATGGAGATTGATCCAGTGGCGGATCTTGCTGCGTCCGCGCGAAGTTTGCACGAATTTCAGCCAGTCGCGGCTGGGACCGTGATTTTTCTGCGTGGCGATTTCCACCACGTCGCCATTGGCCAGCACGTGGCGAAGCGGCACCATCTGGCCATTTACTTTTGCGCCCACGCACTGATGGCCCACTTCGGTGTGAATTAAATAGGCAAAATCGACGGGCGTCGCTCCGCGAGGCAGCACGACCACGCGGCCCTTGGGCGAAAAAGTGTAAACCTCCTCGGGGTAAAGATCGACCTTGAGGGTCGAGAGGAATTCGCTCGGCTCCTCCATCTCCTGCACCCACTCGATCAGCTGGCGCATCCAGGCGATGCGATGGTCGTCGGCATCGGAGGCGGCGCGCCCGTCTTTGTACTTCCAGTGCGCGGCGACACCCTGTTCCGCGAGGCGGTGCATTTCCTGAGTGCGAATCTGAATTTCGAAGGGCTGGCCGGAATGAATGACGGTCGTGTGCAGCGACTGATAGAGGTTTGGCCGCGGCATGGCGATGTAATCCTTGAAGCGGCCCGGGACCGGGCGCCAAATCTGATGCACCACGCCGAGGGCGGCGTAGCAGTTCTTGACCGTGTCAGTGATCACGCGCACGGCCATCAGGTCGTAAACCTGATCGAAGGAACGCTGCTGCCGCTGCATTTTCTGATGCAGCGAGAAAAGGCCTTTGGTGCGTCCCTCGACTTCGGCGGGCAACCCATTCTCGACCATTTTTTTGCGAATGGCATCCTGCACTTCGTGCAGGAATTTTTCCTGAACTTTGGTTCTGGCGGCCACTTTCTTTTGCAATTCGAGAAAGGCGGCGGGCTCGAGATAGCGAAAGGCGAGGTTTTCCAGCTCGCCACGCATCAGGCCCATGCCGAGGCGGTTGGCGACCGGCGCGTAAATGTCGAGCGTTTCGCGGGCGATGCGCTCCTGGCGATCCGCGGCCAGATATTCGAGGGTGCGCATGTTGTGGAGGCGGTCGGCGAGCTTCACCAGGATCACGCGAACGTCGTTGACCATCGCGAGCAGCATCTTGCGAACGTTTTCCGCCTGCCGGGCTTCGGGAGCCAGCAGGTCGATGCGGCTGATCTTCGTGGCGCCCTCCACCACCCGCGCTACGTCCGCATCGAACATCTCCGTAATTTGCTCAATGGGAATCTTGGTGTCTTCGACGACGTCATGAAGCAGCGCGGCGCACAGCGTCGTCACATCAAGCTTCATATCCGCCAGGATGTTGGCCACGGCCAGCGGATGCGACAGATAGGGTTCGCCGGATTCGCGGAGCTGCAAGCGGTGCTGCTCGGAAGCGAAATCGTAAGCGCGGCGCAGCAGATCGAGGTCGTCGCCGGGGCGGTTGCGGCGTACTTTGTCCACAAGCTCGACGAAACGCAGGTCGAGGACGCGCTGCGCGGAAGCGTTCGCTGACGATTTGTTTTCCGGTATCACGGTCAGCACATTGTACGCCGCAAAAGCACCGTTTTGACAGCGTCGCGAGCGTCACATGGAAAATCTAGGTAACCTGCGGACGGGGCTTCGTGTCCCGATTCCCACATTCCCATCATGCTACGTCCGGCAATCTGTGCGGCTAGAAGTCATCTCATAAATACCGAGAGTCGATCAGACTGCTGTACTTCAGGGGCTAAGGCCCTTGTTGTTCAGGGCTTTCTTGTCGGAGCTAAAGCTCCGACCCCCTGAAAGGCATTTATGAGACAGCTCCTAGAGCGCAAAGAAAAAACCGGCTGGGCCACATGGGGACCAGCCGGCTGGAGTTCATCAAACGAAGGCAGCGCCTACTGCGACTGTCCCGATGAGCTGGGCGGAGCCGTCATCTGCTTCTGGTTGATTTCCTTCACCTTTTCCAGGAGATCGTCGGCTTGCTTCTCGTCGGCGTTGCGCGCTTCGAGAGTGGTTTCCATGTCCGCCTTCTCGCGGAGCAGCAGATTCAAATAGGCCATGGCGTTGGCGTAGTCCGGCTTCAACTGGATGGCGTGCTGCAAGCTCTGGATGCCATCGTCAACCGTGGCGCCTTCCTTCTGGATGAACTGATCGCGGACGGCTGGGGGCAGCGGGTCGAGCTCCTTAATGGGCTTTCTGGCCTTTTCATTGTAATCGGCGCGCAACTCCGCGTTCGTGCGGAACGCAATCCAGTAATCGATCACGCCGACCCAATAATAGGGCGTCGGATCGTTGGGATTGATTTGCATCACCTTTTGTTGATAGGTCTTGGCCTGCTCCATCATGTCGCGGTCGAAGGGCGTGCCGGCCATGTTGTAATACATCGAGCCGATGCCGCCGAGAGCCGTGGTGTTGTTGGGATCGTTTTGAAGAACTTCTTTCCACTCGGTGATGGCCTGTTCGCCATTGCGTTTGTTTTCGTCCGAGGGGGCGCCTGGAATGTACTGGCTCGCATAGGCCTGGGCCAAATAAAGACGCGCGTTGAGCAGCGTGGGATCGAGTTGTTTGGCCTGTTTGAAGTATTCAATCGCCGTATCGAACTGCGCGTTCTCATAAGCCTGCACGCCCTTGTTGAGATCGTTGCGGGCCCTGAGCTTCGCGCAACCGGCCACGGCAAAGGCGACACCCACTGCCAGCAGCACAAACACTACACGTGCGGGGGATTTCCGTTCCATCCCGGTCTCCTCAAATGATCTGGTCAAACGCTATGAAACCATGAATCTAATTCGCGCCCTAATCGCGGCTCCCGGGCATTCCCGCGGCGCAAACAAACAGCCGCGCATGCGCTGTCCCTGGAAGAATTGGGCAAAAAAACGATCCGCGTTGTTGCGACGCTAATGGCCCGCTTCCATATTTGCCGTTATCAAACCCACGTTGGTGATGCCCGCTCCGTGCATGATATCGATGGCCCGCGCGACGTAAGCAAATTCCGCATTGTCGTCGCCCTTGACGAAGGCCGTCTTGTCCGCGCGGATCTTGAAAATGTCCGTGAGCTGCGAGCCGAGATCATTCCAAGCGGTCGGCGTTTGATTGATCATCACCTTGCCATCCGCGCTGACGACCACGACCACCGTCTTGTTGTTCAGTTGCTGCTGTTGCTTTTTCGGCGGGGGCTGAGGCACCAGCGTATCCATGCCCGTCGGCGTGGTGGGCGTAATCGCCATAAAAATAATGATGAGCACGAGGAGCACGTCGATGAGCGGAACGATGTTCGGCTCCGACATGGAGGTGCCTTTTGTTCCTACTGCCATTCCCATTGCAATACCCTCCCTACGGGGTCCCTGGATTTACGCCGCCGGGCGGAGGAGGCGGAGGCTGGTTATTTGTTCCACCGCTCTCGTCCTTGAGCGTCAACAGGCCCAGATTGTCGACGCCTGCGTCGCGCACCTGATCGACTACTTTCTTGACATCGCCGTACTTGGCGCGCTCGTCACTGCGGATGTAAACGGTTTTGTCCAAACGATTGGCGATCAGATCCTTCACCGTGGTTGAAATCTGGTCCAGTGCGATATCCTTGTTGCCCAAATAAAAATGGCCGTCGTGAGAAATGGCGATGATCACCGCATCGTCCTTGTCGGCATTGGGCATATTCTCCCAGTTTTTCGCCCGGGCCATGTCCACCTGAACGCCCTTCTGCAGCATGGGCGTCACAACCATCATAATAATCAGCAGGACGAGCATGATGTCGGCCATGGGAATCACGTTCGGGGCCGCCATGATGATGCCTACCTTGGGTTTATATGCCATGGCTTACTTCTTCCCGCCCCGGCGCGTGATGAAGTAGTTGACGAGCTCCATCGAGGAGTTGTCCATCTCGACGTCGAAGGCTTCCACTTTGTTCGTGAAATAATTGTACGTCCATACGGCTGGGACGGCCACGAGCAGGCCGAGCGCCGTGGTGACCAAGGCTTCGGCAATACCGCCGGCCACCGCGGAAAGTCCGCTGGCGTGCGCCGCCGAAATCCCCTTGAACGCGTTGATGATGCCCATGACGGTTCCGAATAGCCCGACGAATGGGGCCGTGGAACCGATGGTCGCCAGGCCCGAAAGCCCGCGCTTCATCTCGGCGTGAACAATGGCGACGGAGCGCTCGAGCCCGCGCTTCGCGGCTTCGATCACCTCTTCGTCGGCCACTTGCGCCGAGGCAGCCTGAAATTCGGAGAGCCCGGTGGCAACTACCTTGGCGATGTGGCTCTTCTTGTTGCGCTCGGCGATCGAGATGGCTTCGTCGAGCTTGTTGTCCTTGAGCGCGCCAGCCACTTGCTGGACGAACACGCGGGACTGTTTGCGGGCCGCGCTGTACATCAGGGCCCGGTCAATCATGATGCCCACCGACCAGGCGGACATGATGAACAGAATGCCCACCACTATTTTTGCCGGCACGCCCATCGAGTGCCACATGCTGACGATATCCCAGCCCACTGCGCCGCCGCTGGCGTTCTGCAAGAGCAGGAGACCAGCCAACATTGAATTCGCAAACATAACGTTCGTTCCTCCTTGATGATCGAACCGCGATTTTCGGCAGCGTGTGAGACTGCCTTTCCTGCCCCCAAAATTGCTTCGATGCCTCCCAGCCGGCTTCTCAGCAGGCCGTGAATACATTCGAAATTTAGTCGCCCAGACTGAAAATAACCGTAACGGTCGTATCGACTTTGACCGCCTGCCCGTTGAGCAGCGTGGGCCGGTAACGCCATTGTTTCACGGCGTCCATCGCGGCGCGCATGAGCAGCGGCGGCCCAGAGATGAATTGCAGCTCCTGCACGGTGCCGTCCTTAGCGATGATAGCATGCAGCACCACTGTGCCGGAGATGTGCGCCGTCCTGGCGATTTGCGGATACTCGGGCGTGACCTTGTGGATCAGGTTGGCCTCTTCTACTTGTCCGCCAACGCGCGTGATCTCGACCGGCTTCGGCGGTGGAGGCAAGCCTCCCGGCGCTCCTCCTATGATGCCGCCGAGGACTCCGCCGGCCGACCCGCCGGGCACGCCGCCCAGCACTCCACCCGTCATTCCAACATCGGGCTGCGGCTGCTCCTTGATCATTTGAATCTTCTTTGGGATCACCGTGGGCGCCAGCAGTTTGCCCTGCTGAATGAACTTTGGCTCGGGCTTCACGATTTCCTTGACAGCCGGAGGAGGAGGAGGGGGCGGCGGAGGCGGAGCGACCAGGAAGGTCGTCAGCAGAGCCTTGGGCAGGGCGCTCGTGTAGATCAGAGGAATCAGGATCAAGACGCCCAGGATGGCTCCCTGAATGAGCGCGGACAGCCAAACGCTCCAGACCTTGTGGGTCTTTTTCTTATCCGTCGATTCAACCAGTTGGTCAAACATTGCTACCTCCTTGCTGCTGCTAGACGCTTCTCGGCCCGCTTATCCGCCGAAGAAGGCGCTGGGGCTGTGGCCGCGCGGCCACCACGCCATTTATTCCAAACCACCACAATCGGTGCCGCAATACCAAAACTGGAATAGGTACCTATCACAACTCCTATAACCATGGCAAAGGAGAAACTGCGGAGAACCTGGCCTCCGAAAACGAACAGGAGAAATACCGTCAGGAACGTGAGGCCACTGGTAAGGATAGTACGCGAAAGCGTCTGATTAATCGAGCGATTGATGATTTCGGCCAATGGTTCGCGGCGCATCAGGCGCAAATTCTCACGAACGCGGTCGAAAATCACGATGGTATCGTTCATCGAATAGCCCACCAGCGTCAGAAGCGCGGCGATCACGGTCAGCGAGATCTCGAATTGATGGTAGAACAAACAGAAAAAGCCCAGGGTAATGAGAACGTCGTGAAAGACCGCGATCACCGCCGCCAAGCCGAAAATCGTGTAATCCATCCATCGCAATAGAAAGAAGCCGCCGGAACTCGTCCCCGAAAGGTGCAACAGATCGCCGCCCGAGAACCGGATGGCGACATAGATTAGCATGCCCGCCAGGGCATACAGAGTTGCGAGGATGGCTTGGCGGCGCAATTGCGCGCCCACCGTCGGCCCCACCACCTGCGCGTTGAGAATGCTAAAAGTATTGAGCGAGTAGCCGGCCTTCAGATCGTTGATCACCAGCGCATTCGCGCCCGGAACATTGCTCAACTGATCGAAATTCGTCACGATTCCGCCGTGGTCCTTATCGCGCGCGCCAATCAGAGCCTGCGCCAATTGCGTATAGCGGTCGCCGGCGGCGGTTTGCAATGCCAGGGGGTCGCGCTGGGTCAGAAACACAGCCAGGTCGGAAGCAGCGATGGAGTTGAAATCGGGCTTCGTGCTACTGGGAGCGCCGAAGTTTTTCTGCAGCGCGGCCAAGATGGCTCCCTTTGCCGCCGTAAGCGCGCCTTCACCCTCGCCGCCCTGCCCGACGCGAATCATCACGTCGTTCTTCGAATTAGGGTTGGAAATGTCGCTACTGCTGGTGACTTCGCTGTTTTTCAGCCCTGCGGCATTCAAAGCGCTGCGAATGCGTCCGATGGGCGGCGCGGAGGCAAAGCGCACAATCACCATCGTGCCACCCTTGAAGTCGATGCCGTAATGCGGGCCGCCATGCCGGACCCAGGAGATCGCTCCGATGGTCAGCAGGCACAGGGAAAGAGCGACGAAATACTTCGACTTGCCCATCCAGTTGATATTCGGTTGGTGAAACAATTCCATAGTCGACTCTTATCCTTACTGAATTGGACACCAAGCGCGAAAAAAAAGTTCCCGAAACGGAACTGCGGCTCGGTAATTGCTTAATCCCAACTGCAACTCCTTAAAAATTAATTAGATACTTAGCTGCGCCTCGCGCTCCATGCGCGACAAATGCCAGTCGAAAATCACACGTGAGACATAGACCGACGTGAACAGGTTCGCGAGCAAACCAATAATCAGCGTTACCGCGAAGCCGCGCACCGGTCCCGTGCCGAACAGGAAAAGAAAGGCGGCCGAGACGAGCGTCGTGACGTGCGTATCGATGATCGTCACGAACGCGCGATCGAAGCCAATCGCCACGGCGGACGCGTTTGCCTTGCCTGCGCGCAGTTCCTCTCGAATGCGTTCAAAGATCAGCACGTTGGAATCGACGCCCATGCCGATGGTCAGGACCACACCGGCGATGCCGGGGAGCGTGAGAGTCGCGCCGGACATGGCCATGAACGCCACCAAGATCAGCAAGTTCATCAGCAGCGCCACCACCGCGTTGATGCCACTCAGCCGGTAATAAATAACTAGAAAAATCAGGACGGCGATCAGGCTCGCGATGGAAGCCTGCACGCCTTCGCGAATCGAATCGTGGCCGAGCGACGGCCCAATGGTGCGCTCTTCCAGATATTTAATCGATGCGGGAAGGGCCCCGGCGCGCAAAATCAGCGCGAGGTCCTTGGCGGACTGCTGCGTGAAGTTGCCTGTAATCTCGCCCTGGTCGTCAATTCGACCCTGAATCACGGGCGCGCTCTGCACCTGATTGTCGAGCACGATGGCCATGTTCCGGCCAATATTCGCCGCCGTAAACGGGCCAAAGCGCTTCGCGGCAGCGGTCGAAAGGTTGAACTGAACCTGATAGAAGCCCGGCTGGTTCGGGTCTGGGCCCGGATCGGCGCTGCGCAGGTCCGCGCCCGTCACGATCGGCGTGCGATTGAGCAAGTACCACACTTGACCGCCCGCTTGGCCGTTTGCGGAACTCCCCTTCCCGGGGACCAGTTGACTCCCCGGCGGCAAAACTCCGCTGTGCGCCGCCAGAGCAGCCGCTTCCGATGGATATGGGTTGTTGTCGAGCACCAATTGCAGGCGCAACTGCCCACCCGCTTGAATCACCTGCTTGGCCCGCGTCGGGTCACCTTCACCCGGCAGTTCGACCAGAATTTGGTTCTGGCCGCGGCCCGTGGGGGCAACATTGGGTTCCGTCAAGCCGAGCGCGCTGATGCGGCGGCGAATCGTCTCGAGGGACTGCTCCATGGTTTGCTGCTGGATGTCGGATACCACGCTGGGCTTCATGGTCAGCAGGAAGCCGCTTGGCTCGCCCGCCGCGGGAGCCACAGTCCAGTCGGGATACTGGTTCTGGACCAGGCCCTGGAAGGTGCCTGTCGAGGCCGGGGCGACGTTGCGGACCAGAATTTGCGTGTCGCTGACGCGCCGGATTTCACCGACGGGGATGTTTTGCTTGTGCAGCTCATCGGTGAGCGAGTCGATCGTCTGATCGCAATGATTGCCAACCGCTTCCTGCACCTGCACCTGCAAGACCAAGTGGCTGCCGCCGCGCAGGTCCAGGCCAAGCTGCATGCGGTTGGTAAAATTCGTGGCCGCCTGCGCCCAAGAGGTGGGAAACGACGGAACGCCAAACAGTCCGTACAGACAAATCAAAACAACAGCCAGAATAAAAATTGCTTTCCATCTAAGGTTCGGATTCATCGCGGGCTGCTACGTCTCCTTAGGCTCGGGCTGGAGCCCGGCAATCGCGCTGCGTGAGACGCGAATCTTCACTTGTTCAGCAATGCGCAGCTGCACGGATTCGTTGTCGAGGGCCACCACCGTGCCATAGATTCCGCCATTGGTGATCACTTTATCGCCATTTTTCAAAGCGGCGATCATGGCGGCGAGCTTCTTCTGCCGCCGCTGCGCCGGAAGAATCATCAGGACGTAAAGAATGATCAGGATCAGGATAAATGGAAGAATGGCTACCAGGCCGCCTGGGGCCTGTTGCGCCGCCAGAGATGGATCGAGCCAGAGGCCGTGCAACATCGTTTGCTCCGTCCTTTACTCCGGGCGCTGCGAATTCGCTCGAAGCATCCTCGCCAGAACGTCTAGCTTCGTTTCCGTTCCGCCGAGGGATAATCCAGGGAACTTTCTCCAAAGAAACCGCTCATCCTACCTGCGGGTCATCTGTTCGATTCCGTGCCCGATGCCGCGCCCGATTCGGACACACTGTTTTCGAGACGAGCCTGAAGGTCAGAACGGAACCCAAGAAGATTCCCAAAACGGATAGACTTGCGGATTTCAGCCATGATGTCAAGGTAAAAGTAGACATTATGGAGGGTCGTCAAAGTTGCGGCCAGCAGTTCCTTCGACAAAAAAAGGTGGCGCAGATACGCGCGTGAGTAGCGGCGGCATGTTGGGCATGGGCACGCGGGATCGATGGGGCGCGGATCCTTTGCGTAGCAAGCATTCTTGATCAGGATGCGGCCTTGCCAGGTGAACAGGCAGCCGTGGCGAGCGCTGCGCGTCGGGAGAACACAATCCATCATATCCACGCCGCGCGCCACGTAGTCCACGATTTGCTCGGGCCGGCCGACACCCATCAGGTAGCGCGGCCGATCGGCCGGAAGGCGCGCGGTCACCTGCGCGGTCATCTCGCAGGTGACTTCATGTGGCTCCCCCACGGCCAAACCGCCAATGGCGTAACCGGGGAAATCCAGCTGGACCGTTTCGTCTGCGGATTTTCGTCGAAGTTCCGCGTGCGCCCCGCCCTGCACGATGCCAAACATGATTTGGCGCTGCGCGTCGTCATGCTCACTGAAATAGTCGCGCGAGCGCCGGGCCCACGCTAGCGTCCGCGCCGCGGCGGCGGCTGCGCGCTCTTCGCTCGAAGAAGCCTCGATGCATTCGTCGAGCACCATCATGATGTCGGAGCCAAGCGCGAGTTGAATCTCAATGGCGCGTTCGGGCGAGAGGGAATGCTCCGAGCCGTCGATGTGCGACCGGAACGTGACACCCTCGTCAGTAACTTTGCGAAGGTCGGAGAGGCTGAAGACCTGGTAGCCACCGGAATCGGTGAGGATCGGGTGCGGCCAGGACATGAATTTGTGCAGGCCGCCCATTTCCCGAATCAGCTCCGCGCCGGGCCGGAGATACAAATGGTAGGTATTGGCGAGGATGACTTGCGTGCCGAGCGCTTCGAGGGACTCCTGCGTCAGGCCCTTGACCGTGCCGAGCGTCCCCACCGGCATGAACGCCGGCGTCTCGATAACGCCGTGCGGAGTCTCCAGCCGCCCGAGACGCGCGCCGCTCGGGTCCGTCTTCAAAACTTCAAAGCGAAAATCCATTCGCCGAGTGTATCAGGAGAACATCGCCGTGAAGCCGACCTTGACCAGGACGTAGACCAACCAGACGGCCACGATCCACGTGAGCCCTGTGCCAAACCTGATTTTTTTCGGCCGCACAACGGAATAGGCAAAAGCCATCAGCGCCAACACCCAGAACGTGAACAGGTCGAGCGACGCCCCTAGCACCTGAAGCCATTTTGGCGCATCGCTCGAGAAAAATGCGCCCACGTTCGAGGCCACCAGATTTTGTATGTCAATTTGATCGGGCGGTTTCAAATATAAGATCAGAATTCCCAGCAGGGCGGCGATCGCGAGAGGCATGTAAGAATGCGTGATCACGCCGAACGAGGTTTTGAAATCCAGCCCGGCGCTCGAAGCCGCGTTGAATATGCCCATGAAAATGGCCGCAACGATCAGCGTAATCACGGGGAAACTGATGGCGCCACCGATATAGCCAAGCAACGGAGCGAATTTCGTCTGCTGCTCGATCAGTTTTTCCCGCTGCGCGGGCGTCATTTGCTGCACGCGCGAATTTTGCGAGAGCTGCTTCTCCATGAACGACCGCCAGCCGATTCTCTGGCCAATCGCCGCGGTGGTCGCAATGCTCAGAATCACCATCACCAGCAGCGGCGCCAGCCAGCTTGGTTTCCTCGCAATGTCTTCAAACGTGGGCCGCGGATTCACGATCGCGCCAATCACCCTGCCAAACGCGCCGATGTGTTGCGGGGTCTCGGGCACAGCCGCCGTCGTTGTAGCCATTTTAAATTCCTCCCAAAGGAATTCGCGGTTTTCGCGCCCCGGTGTCGTTAACCGGGAAGCCGCTGACGTTCGTCTTCACCTTCTACGAATGGCCGGTCGAAAAGTATCGCGTGGCGGGAGTCTAGCGCAATTCGGACTGCTCGAATAGCGCTTTTGAAAGGGCGGCTCCGCGCCGGCCGCCGACGCTTTGTGCGCCGCACCGTCAGACGGGAAGCCTAGGAACGGCCGCGAGCAAACTCTGCGTGTACGGATGTTCGGGCGACGAAAGCACGCGCGCCGCCGCGCCTGTCTCCACAAATTTTCCCGCTTGCATCACCGCGACGCGCGACGCGAGCTGCGCCACCACCGGAATGCTGTGCGAAATCAAGAGCAGCGTCAGCGAGAATTCTCTCTGTAGCTTCTCGAGCAGCTCCAATATTTGCGCGCCAATCGACACGTCCAGCGCCGACACCGGCTCGTCGGCAACGATCAGCTCCGGACGCAGGATCAGCGCGCGCGCGATTCCGATGCGCTGCCGCTGGCCGCCGGAAAATTCGTGCGGGAAGCGGCGGAGAATGTCCGCTTCGAGGCCGACGGCTTCGAGCGTTTCCGCAATCCGCTCTCGCCGCGCGGCACGCGAAAGCTGCGGCTCGTGAATTTCCAGCGGCTCGCCCACAATCGCCTCGACGCGCATCCGCGGATCGAGCGACGCCATCGGGTCCTGAAACACGATCTGCATCCGCCGGCGAAACGCGCGCATTTTCGCGCTGCGCGCGGCCAGCCAGTCTTCTCCCGCGAACCGAATCTCGCCCGCGTCCGGCTCGATCAAGCGCAGCAGCATCCGCGCGAGCGTCGTCTTGCCGCAGCCCGATTCGCCGACGATTCCGAACGTTTCACCGTGCTGAATTTCAAGGCTCACGCCGTCAACGGCCTGCGTGCGGCCCGTGCTTTTTTCCCAGGCCGCGCCGGAAACGGTGAACGCCTTGCGCAGATTTCGCGCTTCAAGAAGTGGCGCGTCAGCCATTATTCCTTCTGCGCCGCGATGAATGCGCCCGTGTGGCGAATTTCTATATCCGGACGCGCATCGGCCACGCCCTTCGCGGGCTCCGCCAGAATTTTCGGCTCGAGCCCGGCTGTGTCCCCGGGAATGGACTCTTCGACGAGCCGTCGGCATGTTTCGTATACCGCGTCGCCGCGTTTCCATCCCGCGACATGCATCCATTGGTCGAACGAGCGCGGATGCTCTTCGATTTCGCTCGCGAGAATGCGGAAGCCCAAGGAGGCCAGCAGCCGCTCGAATTCCGTAACAGACAAAGCGCGAGTGTGAGAGCCGTCGCGCGCAATCTCGATGGCGTTGCAAGCCGCCGCGCGCGCCGGATTTTCCGGCACGATCATATCCAGCAGCCCGAATTTCCCTCCGCGCTTCACAATTCGCGCAATTTCGCGCACCGCGGCGACAGCATCAGGCAGATGGTGAATGCTGTAGCTCGTCACCACAATATCGAACGTCGCATCAGCGAACGGCATTCCCAAAGCGTTGCCGCGCAGCGCGTAAAAATTCTCAATGTGATTTTCCGCGGCGTCTTTGCGCGCGCGTTCCAGCATCGCCGGCGTCAGATCAAGCCCGGCAATGCAGCGCACGCGCGGCGCGAAGATGCGCGCCAGCGTTCCCGGGCCGCACGCAACATCGAGCGCGCGCTCGTTGCCGGTTGGCGCGACCAGCCGCAGCAGCCGCTCCGCCTCCGCCGCACGCTGCCCCAACGCATAATCGGCAAAAACGGCCGCCGTGCGCGTGAAGCGGTCGCGCACCATGTCCATTTGCTTTTGCTGGCCGATATTTTCGTCGCGTGTCGTCATGCCACGAGGATACAACGGGCGCGATGTTCCGGCGAACTCTCGCGCAATTCCGGAACGGCCGCGTCGCATTCCGCGCGGTGATACGGGCAGCGCGGCGCGAAAGCGCATCCCGGCGGCAGCTCGCCGAGGCGTGGCACGGCGCCCGGAATCGGCACAAGTTTTCCGCGCTCGAGCCGCGGCGCGGCGCGCAGCAAGCCCTCCGTATACGGGTGGCGTGGCTTCGTGAGCACTTCGTGCGTCGGCCCAGTCTCGACGATCCTTCCGGCATACATCACGGCGATGCGATTCGCGATCTGCCCCACGACGCCCAGATCGTGCGTGATGAAAAGCAGCGTCAGGTGCAATTCCTCGCGCAGCCGCATCAGCAGTTCGAGGATTTGCTTTTGCACTGTGACGTCCAGCGCCGTCGTCGGCTCATCGGCAATCAACAGGCGCGGCCGCATCGCCAGCGCCATCGCAATCATGGCGCGCTGGCGCAGCCCACCGGAAAGCTGGTGTGGGAACTGCCGCGCGCGCTGCGCCGGCTCGGGGACGGAAGCGCGTTCGAGCGACTCGATTGCGCGGCGGCGAATTTCGGACGAAGTGAGCGACGGCTCATGCGCGCGAATCGCTTCCTCGATTTGCGCGCCGATGCGCATCACGGGATCGAGCGCCGTCATCGGCTCCTGAAAAATCATGGCGATTTCGCGCCCGCGCAGTTTGCGCATTTCTTCCGGCATCAGGCCGGCAAGATTCACGCGCCCGCTGATTCCATTTTTCGAAATCTCCAGCCATGCGCGTCCGCTGCGCCGCGCGCCGTACGGCTCGAGCGCCATCAGCCCGAGCGACAGCATCGTCTTGCCGCAGCCCGATTCGCCGACCAGGCCCAGGGCCTCGCCTTCGTCGAGCCGCAGCGACACTTCGTTCACCGGCCGCACCCAGCCGCCCGCCGTCGGCAGCTCCACCGTGAAATTTTCCAGCTCCAGCAGCGTGCCCATGGAAGAATGATAAAACCGAACCAGAATCAGCGGAATGATTAAGGGATATACTGGCGCGTAGAACGCACAGGCGAGAGTTGATCGAGGAAAAGGGACAACTTGATGAGAATCTCCAAAACGACAGCCTGCTGGAATTTGCTGCTCCTCCTTGCGATCCCTTGTTCGGTCGGCGCGCAAGCGAAAAGCGCCCAGGACACGCACAAATCGGCCGGGGAGTTCGTGCAGCAATTTTATGACTGGTATGTCCCGAGGGCGCTAAAACACAATGCAGGGCCTGCTTCGGATCTTGCCCTGAAATACAAAGACCGCGTTTTTAGTCCTAAACTTTTTCG
>DATLTU010000043.1:0-40073 GCA_035533415.1 Candidatus Limnocylindrales bacterium | reverse complement strand
CTAAGAACGGGAATCCGTCGTCGTCAGGAGTTTCCTCTGCGTCCCTTGAGGATCTTTACGAACGAACCTGCCCTGAGCTCAGTCATCGTGAGGCCGGTCAGCGGCATGGCTTCGTTTTCCGAAATTGCCCCGCAATTGATCGCCCGCAGAAAATAGTTGAGCAAACCCTGGCCCGTTGCGGCGTCGTCAAACACTTCGCCCATCAGAGTTGCCTGCGCTGCCTTGTCCACGAAGTTCCGCAGTCGTTCCGAAGCCGCCTCCAGACCATCCAAGAAAAACGCATACACGGCGGCGTATCGCGTGGGCAACTGCACCGGATGCAAATCCCAGCCTTGATAAAAACCGTCCTCGAGCGAATGCTGGATGTGGCCGTAGTGCAGCCTCCATGCGCGATGCACCGCTTCGCGGTTCTCGGCCTGTTGCTCTCCGGTCAGCGGCGGCCCTCCCGCTACGGCACGATGCACGGGCACAGGCATCACATTGGTCGCCCCGTCGGAAAGCCAGATGCCCGTGCCAGCAAATGCAACTTGCATCATATGCTTGGCGAAATCGCAGGCCGGGTGGGTCATCTGCTGGTGCGCCGCCGTGATGCCGCAAGTTGCCGTGTAATCGTAGGTGCCGAAGTGCGCGGCCACGCAGCGCCCGCGCGCCGCTCGAGCCAGCGGCAGCAGGTTCACTTCCCCGCTTTCACTGAGGATCGATTGCGTGGTCTCAATCATCAGCTCGATCAACAGCGAGTCTCGCGTGAGCCCCAAAGACGTTTCCAGTCTCTCGAGGACCTCGACAAATGCCGAGACTTCTTCCGCAATCATCACTTTGGGAAGAGTGATCACGAAATTTGTCGGGAGTTTTCCACTCGTCTTGCTCAGCAGCGCCGTCAGGAAAATGTCCGTGGTGCGCAGGCTGCGTCCGCAAAGCTCCTCGCTCAACGGCTTGATCCGAATCCCGATGAACGGCGGCAGTTGCCCCGCAGCCATCCCTGCGGCCACTTCCCCGGCAACCGATTCCGCATGGCCGTCTTCTTCCGCATCCGGACGGTTGCCGTAGCCATCCTCAAAATCGATTCGAAAATCTTCCACCGGTTCCCGCGTGAGCTTTTCGCGCACGCGCCGGTAAATTTCATGAGCGAGCCATGCGTGCGGCTGCTCGAGTCGGAAACGCTCCGGCTCGGCAACAATGAAACTCTCGAGCGATTCCCGCTGATCGGGCAGATCCGGCAACGACTGGGAAATCGGAAGTCCGACGGCGCGGGCGAAAGTCACGAAATCCGGGGCAAAATCGTCGAGCGAGCGCAGCGCGAGCTGGCCGAGGCGCCGCGCTGAATCCGCGCGGAATAGATGCGCGCCGCCATAAACCGTATGCACGGGCTGGCGGCGCGCTTTCGGCCCGGGATAGGTTCGCGCGAATGCCTCATGCGCTCGCCCGAGCCGCTCCATGGACTCTCGAATGCTTTCGTTTGTGAGTGATCTGTTCATTCGTGCCTGCTTACTCTCCCGGATCGTCCCAATCTCCCCGACGGAAGAAAACTTGTTGAGGCAGAAGAATACATCCTGATTTCCGAAATTAGGAATCACTGTTTTGCTGCAACTCGGTTCAGTTTCCGTTCGATGAAAGAAACGCCGAAAAGCACAAAGCAGCGCCCGCGCAAAATACCGCGCTTTGGAGCGTAAGAAAAGCGGAATCGCGCGAGCGCAGGCGATCCGAAGCCGAGAGGTCGTTCGGCGGGGCAACGGTTGACGCGTAGGCTCGCCGAGTGACAAAGTATAACTCGCACAGTCGGATCTAGAGAGGCACCATCCACCGGAAAACAATTATCGTCGTGACAGTGATTGTCGCCGCTGCGATGATCGCGCTGATCTTGCTTCTGTCCGTTCTCGCCAACGCCGATCGCTACCGGCCCCAGATTATCTCCTATCTGCAGAAAAAGACCGGCCTGCCAGTCGAAATCGGGCGCATCACCATCAGTTTGTCTCCATCGCTTTCGATTCGACTCGATGACTTCGGGCTGAAAAACCCGCCGATATTTCCTGCCGGCTATTTTCTCAAGGCACCGCGGATTTACGCCGCAATCGACGTTGGCGCGCTGCTCGACCGTCGAATCGTAATCAAGTCGCTGATGCTGGAGCACCCAGTTATCAACCTGATTTCGGACCCTGATGGCCTTTGGAATTTCGAAAATCCCATGGAATCAGGTTCTGCGCCGGCCGTCTTCCCTCTGGGAGTCATTTCCCGACTGGGAATTAATGGCGGGCAATTGTCGGTATCGGATCTTATCGACCCATCGGACGCCCCGGGGCCAGTCTTTTTCGAAGCCCACAACGTGTCAACGATATTGCACCACGTGGACTTCGGCGCGTTCCTCAATCCGTCCTCATCATCCTCCGTCCCCGCCCAAGGCAACCTCAAAGCAGATTTCCTGCGGTTCGGCGCAATCCAGGCGACGAGCATACAATCCAAGCTCGAACTGCTGAGAGGCCAGGTTTCCCTTGCAGGTGTTCGATTGAATGTTTATGGCGGGCGCGCGGTCGGCAACCTCTCTTTTAATCTAGCAGGAAAGAACATTACCTTCATCGCAAATGCCCGGATGAACGGAGTCGACGTAGCTCATCTCCTTGCCGCCTTCCCCTATGGCCAGGGCAAAATGACGGGAAAGATGGACGGAGATGTGAAGCTGGCGGCAGAAATTCCACACACGAATAATCCGCTCGCGGGGATACACGGAACTGGCCGCCTTACGGTGCGCAATGGCGAGCTGCCGAGTCTTATGCTCAATGCGCACCTGATGAGGCTCGCGCATTTCAACAACCTCGGTCCCGCCCGCCGGGATCCCTCCTCGTTTTCTTCCATCGTCGCCGATCTGGAGCTGGCCAATCTACGGATATCCAGCCGTCGGATTGAGATTGTCGGCTACGGAGTGGATGTGCGAAGTTCGGGAAGTGTTCACGTGACGAGCGCTGACGACTTGGACTATCAGGGTGTCGCGCGGATTGTCACCAAGCAGGGGTTCCTCACCAACCTATTTGGCAGGATGTCCGGAGCCTCGCTAAAAAACGGCACGTTGTCTTTTCCCTTCCAGGTGAGCGGAACGATGGATAACCCCACATTTTCCGTGCGGAAGAATGCCCATTAGTTCAGTATGCGGAGGGCGGATATCAACTCGGCGTTCAGCAGCGCCGCGCCGGCCGCGCCTCGAATCGTGTTGTGGCCCAGCAATACGAATTTGTATCCGAGCACCGGACACTCTCGCAGTCGGCCGACCTGCACGGCCATTCCGCCGAAGTTCTCCACGTCTAGCCGCGGCTGCGGCCGATCCGGGCCGTCGAGATAAACGATGGGCTGCGCAGGCGCGCTAGGAAGGCCTAATCTTTGCGGCTCGCCGGAGAATTCACGAAAAGCCGCCAGGATTCCGCCGCGCGATGCGGCCTCTTCGAATTCCACCGAGACTGTTTCCGTATGGCCATGCACCACGGGCACGCGCGTGCATTGCGCGCTGATGGCTACGGCGGTAGGCTCGACCGCATCGTTCGCGAAGCGTCCGAGAATTCTTCGCGTTTCAGTTTCAAGCTTCTCTTCTTCTCCGCGGATGAAGGGAATCACGTTGGCAGTTGCGTCGAGCGAGGCCACGCCGGGATACCCGGCGCCGGAAAGAGCTTGCAGCGTGGTCACTAAAACGCGCCGAGGGCGAAATTGGCGAAGCGCCGCCAGAGCCATCGCCAGGAATACGCTCGAGCAATTCGGATTTGTCGCAATGGCGCCACGCCATCCTCGGGACTTCTGCTGATGCGGTATGAGGCCCAAATGCTCCGGGTTGATCTCCGGCACGAGCAGCGGCACGAGCGGATCCATGCGATGGTTACGCGCGTTACTGATCACCCAGTGCCCTGCCGCAGCGAACTCTTCTTCGGCCTCGCCCGCGACGGAAGGATCGAGCGCCGAAAATAGAAGCTTCGGGCCGATGCCGGGTTTCAAGGCTTCCACGAAAAGCTGCGCCGTCTCCGATAAGCACGGCGTCGCAAGACGCCACGGCAATTCTCCATAACGCTTGCCCGCGGAACGGTCGCTCGCGGCGAGCCACGTCACGCGGAACCACGGATGATTCGCGAGCAGCGCGGCGAATTGCTGGCCGACCGTGCCGGTCGCGCCCAGGATGCCAACTTCGATGCGAGATTTCCGCGCAGATGTCGCAGTTCTCCACGCGGGACGTCGATTCTGATTTCCCTGCCAGGCGCGCGATCCAGAAGGTATCGAAGGATTCCGTTTCAATGTCCGCCTCGTGTCAGACGGCTTTCCGTCACGCCGCCCGTCATGCTACATCCCCGTGTGGACGCCGCGTGCACAAGAGTCCACAACCGGGCCACTGAATGCGGATTCGCCGGACGGCTTTGGCGCGCTTTCGACACGGACAGAGGAGCGACCTGGCGGAAAATCCGGGATCCACTTTTGCTGCGGATACCAGCCGCGATGCTTCCGGCGCGCGTGGACGCAGACGCTAAGCAATTCAGGTTCTTCCCAAGGAACATCGTGGTAGCCAGAGCGCAGAAATGCACTCCATGGATTCTTCATGCACTCATGCGGAAAGAGCGCGATGGTATCGTTCTCGGTGGCCTTCGGAGCTGCCTGGACAGCTTTTCCGGCGACAGCCGCATACAAGGCTGCGGGAAGATCGCGTCCGGGTCCAAGCGCCAGATGTCCGCCCTGCGTTGCCCGGGGATTTATTTCGATGAGGTACGCGTTTCCCGTTTGTTCCTCAATCATGAAGTCGAGGCCGTGCATACCCGAAAGATTGAGGCGGCGGACAATCTTCCCGGCCGCGGATGAGATTTCAGGATGCTCGATCAAGCGGAGGACAGATGCTGGGCCGCCGGGATACAGTTCGCTGAGCACCTCAAAATGGAGAGCGGCCAAAACCGCACCGTTCCAGCAAGCGAGCACACTCGTTGCCTCGCGCCCCGCTACAAATGCCTGCGCATTCACGACGCCTGGGCGGCGAAGCAGCGATGGCCAAACGAATGTTTTGTCCTGCTCTAGCACGGCTCGCTTGGCCTGCCCCGCCACAGCCAAGACAGAAGGATTTTGCAGGGCCGTAAAAGCACGTTCGGCCTCTTCGAGCGTGTGGACGATCCTAACGCCCTCGCCACCTGAGGTGCCATTTGCTTTCAGGACTGTCGGAAAGCCCATTCGGGCGATCCACTGTCCAAGGTCGCTAGCATCGTTGACAACCCTGGTTTCTGGAGCGCGGATGCCTGCCTCGCGAGCTGTCTCCATGAAGGATGTTCTCGCAAACACGACCGGGAAACCTTTTGGCGCGCCGAGCGATCGCTCGATCAGCGCGCAAATCGGCGCTCCCGCTTCCCCGCAGCCGCGTTCTCGATCATATAAGCGGTGCAAGTGGCGAGTTGCGAGATCGTCTCCGGGAATGATGCAATCTGGTTTTGTGGCAGCGATAGCATGCGCGAACGAGGCCAGTGGCGTCAGGCCGTGGTAGGTATGCGTTTTCTTCATCACGCTCGTCTTCCCGAGTGGATGGCGAGGAGGGCAGACCGCTTCCACGGTGCATCCGGCATTTGCCAAAGCCATGGCCAGACGCGCCGCCGAGATCCAGCGACACGTCGTGGCAATCAGAACGGTTGGTTTCACGCTTGTTCCAGTCCTCTCCATGAGTCCAGAAAACAGTCCGCCGATGCGATGCTGACCGAAGAGCGAAGATACGCAATCTGTCAGCCAAAGCCTGCCGGCAATCCGGCAGCGGCGTATTTGGTACTCGATTGAAGAAGAAGCAGTTATGTTGCAGCCTCATCGCATGAACGGGCCAGTGTAGTGCCGGCAGTGAAAGCATGTGCCCATTGTGTATAAATTCATGGCTAGTTCGGAAACTGCCCGTGTCGATTGAATTCTCCCGACAGATGCTTGTCGGCTGCGTCATAATGCCGTTTCACGAGGTTCCGGGGTGCAGAAGATGAATGAGCCAAATCCTCCTGTTCGCAACGTTTCCGACACTGCCCGTTGGGTCGCCTATTTTCGAGCACGGGAAACGCAGCGGGCCGACGCGCTGTTCCGCGATCCCTATGCCGAGCGCTTGTCCGGCAAGCGCGGGTTTGAGATCGCCAGCACTCTCGCCGACGGCAACAAGCACGAATGGGCGTGGGTGGCGCGCACGTTTCTGTTCGACAAGTTCCTCTCGCGCGAGATCGAAGACGGGGCGGATTTGATTGTGAATCTCGCCGCGGGATTGGACGCGCGGCCGTACCGCATGCAGCTCCCCGCGACACTGCAATGGTTGGAAGTGGACTTGCCGGACATTCTTTCCTACAAGGAAGAAATTCTCTCAAACGAAAAACCCAACTGTTCTCTTGAGCGAATCCGTCTGGATCTGTCAGACGCGCCGGCGCGCTGCGCGCTCTTCGCAGATTTGGATCGGCGCGCAACGAAGATCGTTGTCCTCAGCGAAGGCCTGCTAATCTATTTCACCGCCGAAGAGGTCGCGGCACTCGCAAAAGATCTTTCTGCTGGTGCGCACTTCCAGCGATGGATTATCGATCTTGCTTCACCCGGGCAACTCAAATTGATGCAGCGCACGACGGGCAAGCAACTCAGTGAAGCGGGCGCGGCATTCAAATTCGGGCCGCCCGAGGGGCCGCGATTCTTCGTGCCGCACGGGTGGGAGCCGGCAGACGTTCAGGGATTCTTGAAGACTGCCGCGGAGTTCAACCGCGCGCCAGCCGAATTGCTCTCCCTATTGCCAGAGCCTAAAGGCGCGCCGGGAAATTTTCCGTGGTCTGGCGCGTGCGTGCTCAGCAAGCGTTGAGAACCGAGGCGCAGGACCGCACCATCGTGCATACCAGGCTACGCGGACGTCTAGCTTGCGGAAGTAACCTCACGCGCCAAAAAGAGAGCCCGGCATTCACGACGGTAGACCGTCCAGGTCATCGGGTGCCGACCATCCCCCCGCGTGCGAAACCTGATTGTGCGTGCGCGTAATGATGGGTTTGTGGAAGTCCTGGCAAGACGTCACCTGTGACGCCGATCGCCGCTATGCTCCGAGTGGCCGTTGGCCTCCAGCCAGCTCAGCAGGGCGCGAATGCTGCCATGCGCCAAAGCAATACTTGAATCGGCAGCTCCGTAATAGAGATTGATCGTGTCGCCATCCGCGGCCACAGTGTAGCCGCAGGGAAATATGACGTCTTGAACATCTCCCTGGCGTTCGTACGCCGTCTCGGGCGCAAAGATCCAGGAATCCCCGCGGATCAGGCATTTCTCCGGCTCTTGAAGATCGAAGAGAGCCAGGCCGAGCCGATAGATGGAGCTCGAAGGCGTCCTTCGCACGCCATGATAGATCATCAGCCAGCCTCTTGAAGTTTCAATCGGCGGAGGCGACATGCCAATTTTGTTAGCATCCCACCAGGCGCCACGGCGGGCTTCCAGCATGAGCTTGTGACTTCCCCAGTGACGCAGATCGGGAGAGTAAGAGATCCAGACGTGCGCTCCGAGAGGCGTCATGGGCCGATGGATCAATGCCCAAAATCCATTGATCCTGCGGGGCAGCAGAGCTGCATCTTTGTCGTCGGGCGGCATCACAACACCGAATCTTTCGAAGCTCCGAAAATCCTCCGTGAGAGCCAGTGACACTCCGGGACCACCGCGAGAATATGACGTGTATGCCACCGCGAATTTCTTAAGTTCCGGCGCGTAGGTGATGCGCGGATCCTCAATACCCCACACCTCCTCGGGATATTGTTCGGCATTCGGCATCAGAGTCGGTTCGCGGTCGATTTTCCAATGATCAACTCCATTCACCGACCGGGCTGCGCATAGGTGTGACAACCCGCGGCGATCTTCCACGCGGCAAAGCAGCAGGGTTGAACCATCGTGCAGAAGTGTTGCGCCCGCGTTGAAAACGCTGTTGATGGAGTAGGGCCAATCCTTTCCCGTCAGAATGGGATTAGCAGGATGCCGAAGAAACAGAGTTTCGTATTGTGTCATAGTCGCCTTCATGGAGGATTTCAGTGCACTGACGGAAGGGATTTCCCAAAGTTCTGCGTGCGCTGCAAAACGGCCGCCACGCTCTTCAAAGGTTCTTCTCTGTGCCGGCGTTTTCGTCCAACTCGCGCATTTCCAGCAACGCCATCAGAAACGACAAGGTCGACTCAGCCCCCTGGTTTTCATTCGCCCGGTCAGGGTGCAGCCCGTCTCGACAACCGCCGGTAGCCGAATCGTAGAGTGCAATCTGGAGATCGTTGTCTCCCAAGAACCAATTGAACGCGCACCATGCCTCTTCACGCCAGCGTTCCTCTCCTGTTGCGCGATAAGCCTGCAGACACGCCGAAACGGCCCCACAGGCTTCCACTGGTTGCTGGTCAAAGCGGGCCTTCGCGGTATTCTTCGAATAGAAGCCCTGCGACCCGATGGGCACGAAATGGCCTTTTACTTCGCAGCGCTGAATCGTAAGCAGCCAATTCAACGCTCCGAGTCCCGCCGAAACCATCTCATCGTTTCCAGCGCGCATGCCCGCCCGAATCAGAGCCTGCGGCAATCGCGCATTGGAGTATGCGAGAACATTCTCAAACCAATTCCAGTCCACGGAATGATTGGCGCGATAGGAACTCAGCAATCGATCTGTCAGCGCTTCGGCGGCGGCGAGAGCAGCGCGATCTCCAGGGAACGCGTCGAGATACTCCTGCAGTCCTAGCAACGCGAAAGCGCAGGCGCGGGGACTCTTAAATTCGACACCCGCGGGAACGGCGAGTTCAAACAGACGCCCCGCAGCGCCCCGCAATCCCGCGTTCTTGGATCTGCCCAGAACTGTTCCTAGCCCCCATATCGCTCGACCATGACTGTCTTCCGAGCCTTCCTGTTCCTGCCATTGGCGTTCATAGCCCAGAGAGTTTCTGAACCGCTTGGTGGCTGGATTGAAAGCAAGCCACAGGAAGGCGAGATACCGAGAGGCCAAGTCGGCCGAGCCAGCGGGTGCGCGGACGCCGAGATTTTCCAGGAGTGTGGTCACGATCAGTGCGCGGGCGTTGTCATCCGACGTGTAACCTTCCGGATAGTTTGGTACCACGAAAACCGCATGTTCGACGATTCCCGTCTCGTCTGTCATGCGATACAGGTGATCCAGCTTGACGGCGGGAAGCCGATCGAGAACCTTTACGGTGTTCCGGGCCGAGAACGTGGCGCGCGGATTGCGCAAGCGTTCGTTGTAGATGCTTACAAAGCTCTTCATATACTTCTGCGCCGCCCGATTCCACACCATGTCTCTCGCGTACAAATAGGCACGCTTTCGCATGGCATGCCTTCCAGTCTCGTCATCGAGAAGCGCGATCGTTTTCACAGCGATGGCCTCCGGGTCATCAAACGGAACAAGCGCGCCGCGCTCACCATCCAGCAGTTCGATTGCATGCAGGTACGGTGTGGAAATGATCGCTTTGCCGGCGCTCAAGGCATACGCAAGCGTGCCCGAAACGACTTGCGCCTTATGTTTGTACGGCGTGATGTAAATATCCGCCGCGCCGATCAGTTCGACCATCTCTTCAGGGCTCACAAAACGATTGCGAAACATCACATTGGCCTCAACACCGAGTTCCTTCGCCAGGTTCTGCAAGTACTGCCGGTATTTGTCGCCCTCGCGCCGCAAAATATGCGGGTGGGTTACGCCGGAAACCATGTAGATGACATTGCTATGACGTGACAGAATTTTCGGCAGGGCTTGTATGACGTTTTCGATGCCCTTATTCGGCGAGAGCAGTCCAAAAGTGAGCAAAACCTTCTTTCCCTCGGTTCCAAACCCATCCTTGTAGAAATTGGGGTCCGTGAATGGCAGATCGGGGATGCCATGCGGAATCAGATCGATCTTTTCGCTGGGAACGTGGAAGACATCCCGCAGGATCTCCGCGGAGTTCTGACTCATGATGATCAGGCGGTCCGAAAGCGTGGCAATTTCCTCCATCACCGCGCGTTGGTCCGGATTCGGGTCGCGAAGTACCGTGTGCAACGTGGTTATGAACGGCATCTGCAGGCGCCGCAACAGTTCGAGGATATGTCCACCGGCACGGCCTCCAAAAATTCCATATTCGTGCTGCAGGCAGACCA
Organism: Candidatus Limnocylindrales bacterium; assembly: GCA_035533415.1. Classification (GTDB taxonomy): domain Bacteria; phylum Acidobacteriota; class Terriglobia; order Acidiferrales; family UBA7541; genus DAHUXN01. Next base: position 29,987 of record DATLTU010000043.1, on the reverse strand, counting down.
GATCGACATTGCTGAAATTGAGAAAGTCCGCGGCTTGGCGGTAGGAAGCCAGGTTATCTTCAGACAGCTCGAACCGCACTCTCGTGGGGTAGCTGTAGCCCTCTTCGGTATCGTTGACCGGGAGCACCAGCAGCTCTGCTGTACTGTATTCCGCGTGTATCGCGTCGCACAAATCGGTCGTGAACGTCGCGATTCCACAACGCCTCGGAAGATAATTCCCCACAACGGCGATTCTACTAGGGAGCGCTGGCTGCGGCGGTACGGGCGTCAGCAGTACGGGCTTCTTTTCCCATACGAGTGGCCCCGCTTCCATGAGCGTCACGGTTTCTGCAAGAGGCATTGTTTTCGGTACCGACATTCGATTCCTTATGGATCATCGACGGGCGGAAGAATCACCGCACGGCTAGCCAAGAACTATCGGCAGTCCCAGTAGATGCACCTTGGCTGGCGGCGTTCCGCCGAATTCCAAATCGCATCCCCGTTACGGGAACCGCCGTATCGCTTTTCGGCGGTACGCGGCCAGACTTTTCTTAATTCCCATCGCGCGCGAGAACGAGAAGCAGAGCCGCGCGCCAGGCGTTTTCACTGGAGTTGAGAAGTTGGTCGACCGGGTCCTCTTGAACCCGAATCCTGCGCGCGAGCGTACATGCGATGTGATGAAATGATCGCCGCCAGGCTCACCTTACAAGAACGTCTCCCACAAAGCTGTATAAAAGAGAACAATGCACGCCGTTGGCCGTCGTGTCGTGCACCCTCTTCAATTTAGACAGTTGCGGGATCGCTTCTGGGGGCAGCTGCAAAACTCGGGAGCGCCTTGCGCGGCGTGCAATTTCCGAGGGCCCGATGAAGGTGATCGTGATTGTATTCCCTCGACGCGACGATCGAGCGGGTCCTTCTCCAAAATACTGCGAAGCGGCGAAGATTAATCGCGGCGAGCGGAATGGGCCATGAGGAGGAGACTGCGCTGGGCGAAAGGGAGGTAGAGAAGAGCGGCAGTGAAGGCGATGGCGAGGCCGAGGCCGAGCTGGCCAACCAGGAGAAACGGAGCGAGAGCCCAGAGCTCGTCGAGAGGAAAAAGAAACGGGAAAAGTCTGTGAAATTTTTGCACCAGGCCGCGATAGCGGAAGGCCATGGCGGTGAGGAGATACAGGCGAACGGGAATGCCGACGGCCGCGGTGAGGACCACGAGGACGAAAATCCAATGGGTACGACCGGGGGAGTCCCGAAGAATCGCGTCGACTTCCCGGAGCCGCGCGAGGGACACGACGTAAAAGCTCAGGTACATCACCTGAATGAGATAGAAAAAGAGACGCACGATTCTGCTCGGCGCGGCGGGAAGATCGTTGGGGTCGCTGAGAACGGAAGGACGCGCGACGGGCTGAGCGGGCGGGGATGGCACGACGCTCGCTGCGCCCGCGACTTCGAGAGGAGCGATGAAGCGGTATCCGCGTCGAGGGAGGGTCTGAATGAATCGCGGATTGGCGGCAGAATCGCCCAGTGCGTTGCGAATCTGGTTGATGGCCGTGTTAACGCCGTGATCGAAATCGACGAAGGTATCGGCAGGCCATAATTTTTGGCGGAGCTCGTCGCGCGTGACGACCTCGCGCGGATGATCGAGCAACATCGAAAGAACTTGAACGGCCTGGTCGCGAAGGCGCGGCTCGGACTTCCCTTCCCTGCGTAGTTCCCCGGTGGAGCAATCAAATTCAAAAACACCGAAATGGAAGAGGCGGCGCTCGCGCGCGGGTTGCGTCACGGGTGTGTCTCCGGCAAGGCAGCCACATTCTAAGGGATAAGCCAGTACAAGGGGCTGAAAATATTCGATTTAGGAAATGATTTCAGCGAGAGCAGAAAAGAGCCGCAGGGCATTGAAGGAGAACGGCGCGCAGCGGGAAACTGCCGCGCATGAGGACGAATACGAACGACGAACATGAGGAGGAGAAAGTGCGGGCGACGGGAGGAAATCGGATGCGACGGAAGGCGATGTTGGTCGTGGCGTGCGTCGCGATCGCGGCAGGGACATGGGCCGCAGGGACGTGCGGCGCGGCGGAATTGAAGGCCGAGACAGCCGCAGCTTTCGGCGCTTATATAAATGCCCGCGAGGCGGCGATGGACGCGAAATTAGGGACGAGCCAAAATTTTCTGTGGATCGAAGGATTGCGTGCGGAAAAACGAACCAGGATTTACGAGGAGCTACGGACGGGCCGCGCGGTGATCGAAAACCCAAGGGGAAGCGAGGCAAACGACGGAATCTCGGTGCCCGGCGGGCTGATTCATGACTGGATGGGAGTCGTGTTCGTTCCGGGAATTTCGATGGCCGAAGCCATCGCGCTCCTCGAAGACTATAACCACGACGAGAAATATTATCGGCCGGACGTGGTGCGGTCGAAGCTGATGGGGCGTAAAGGAGAGGATTTTCGCGTGTACCTGCGGCTGAAGTCCAAATACATGGTAACGACTGTGTTCGACACGGAATACGACATCCGCTACACGACGCTAAACGCCACGCACGCGTATTCGCGGTCACGGAGCACGCGAATCGAGGAGGTAGAAAACGCGGGCCAAACAGATGAATACGACGATGCGCCCGGAAACGACCACGGATTCTTGTGGCGGCTGAATTCCTACTGGCGGTTCGAGCAGACCGACGGCGGTGTGTACATCCAATGCGAGGCCATATCGCTGACGCGGGACGTGCCGGAGGGACTGGGATGGGCGGTCGAGCCGTTTCTGGAAAAGATTCCGCGGGAATCGCTGCGGTTCACTCTGGAGGCGACGCAGGCAGCGCTGCGCAAGAAATACCTGATGACGGCGGAGAGAAAGCAGCGCGAACCGCGGCAGTAGAGAGTTTCGATTGCGGGTAACCGGCGCGAGTTGGTCAAGTAGATCGAGGAGGAGGAAAAAACCATGAGCGTTGAACAGATACCGTTGGAGATGGCGTACGGAAAGGAAGTGGAATACGCGAAGGGTGCGAATCGACCGAAGGAAGGCGCGGCAGCGGGATTCCGTAACGCGCTACGGATTCAGGAGAGCCTTACAGCAGGGCTGGAACGAAAAGCCCTGCTCTGGCTGGCCGAGCGCATGCCAGCGCGGGTGAACTCGGACCATCTGACGCTGGTGGGATTCGCGGCGATGTTTCTGGCATCTGGGAGTTACGCGATGGCGCGGTGGAATCATGCGGGACTCCTGCTGGCCACGCTTTGCCTGGCGCTGAACTGGTTTGGAGACAGCCTGGACGGGACGCTGGCGCGGGTGAGGAACCGGCAGCGCCCGAGGTACGGATTCTACGTGGACCACATGATCGACTCGATTGGGGCGCTGCTGCTAATGGGCGGACTGGCAGCGTCGGGATATCTGGACGAGAGAATTGCGATGGGCATGCTGGCGGCGTTTCTGCTGCTGTCGATCGAGACGTATCTGGCGACGTATACGATGGGCACGTTCCGTATGTCCTTCTGGAAATTCGGGCCGACGGAGATACGCATTCTTCTGGCGGTTGGAAATCTGGCGCTGTGGCTGCGTCCGGATGCCAGAGTACCGGGGCTGGGATACCGGCTGCTCGATTTTGGCGGGCTGGTGGCGATCGCGGGAATGGGCGGAATGCTGGCGATTGCGGCGGCATGCCACACGGTGACGCTCTACCGGGAAGAGACGCGGCCGTGAAGCTGCCACGAGAGATGCGAACCGGGACGCTGCATCGGTGGATGAAATTCAACGCAGTGGGCGCAATGGGGTTTCTGGTGCAGACGGCGGTGCTGCAAGCGCTGGCGGTGGGCTGGGGCGTGAATTATCTGGTCGCGACGGCGCTGGCGGTGGAGACAGCGGTACTCCACAATTTTTTCTGGCACGAATGGTTCACCTGGCCGGACCGGGGAAAGAGGACCAAGGGCGGCACCGCGAAGAGACTGTTCGTGTTCCATGCCACGACAGGGATCGTATCGATTGGAGGAAATGTGCTCCTGATGGTGCTGTTGGTGGGGTGGGCGCACGCGCCACTGCTGCTCGGGAATCTTGCGGCGATGGGGGGATGCGCCGCGGTGAATTTTTTGGTGAATGATCGTGTGGTGTTTCGTGAGGAGGGAGCAAATGAGAGAATCGCCGGGGAGATGTGAGAGATGAGCGCCCTCAGATACGCCTAGCTTCCCATCGCCCTGCGATTCGGGAGAAACGCAAGAGTGAAAATCGCTATCGCATGTATGCAATTCGTTAGCGACAAAGGCTGCTCGGTGACACACGCAGCCGGCATATCATTGCTATTTCGCGGCTTACCGTGGCTGGTGGGGGTCAAGTTGGGCGAGGCAATTGCTGTAAAAAAGGGTTGCTCCGATGGCAAGCGATCCGAACGCGTGATAGGCAATTCCTCGCGAGTGCGCGGGCGTCAATACCTTGCGGACGTGTCGGCCACGGTAATGTGACGCCACGATTCGGGTGAAAATAGGCGGTGCGGTGAACAGAGCCAGACAGAGACGGAGTGCGCTCGTGGCGTGCCTTTTCGCGTGTTTGTGCGCGGGCTGCTCGCACTCCGCAGCAAAGTCAGGCGCTTCCTGGAATCAGAAGGCTGCGGTGGCGTATCTGGACCAGCACGAACGTTTGTGGACGTCATGGCCAACCGCTGCGCGCGATCAAGGCACGTTCTGTGTTTCGTGCCACACGGCCATGCCGTATGCGCTGTCCCGCCAAGCAGTGGACTTGGCGCGCGGCGACACAAAACCCTCGGCCAACGAGCGCAAACTCATCAACAATGTCATCAAGCGCGTGCGCCTGTGGAAGAGTATCCAACCATACTACAAGTATCAGGCCAAGCGGTCTCGCGGGACCGAGGCGGTTCTTAACGCGCTGATTCTTGCGAATTATGACGCTCGAAGCGGCCATCTCAGCGCCGACACGCGCGCGGCGTTTCGTGACATGTGGCAACTTCAAGAAACGACGGGAGCGGAACGCGGCGCGTGGAAGTGGATTCAGTTCGATAACGAACCGTGGGAAGCTTATGACTCGCCGTATTATGGCGCTACGCTGGCGGCGATTGCCGTGGGATTGGCTCCTGAGAACTACCGCGCGGACCCTGAAATACAACAGAATCTCGAAGCATTGCGCGAATATCTGAATCGCAAGTATCCGCCGCAAACGCTGCTCAATCGCATTTCGCTCTTGTGGGCGTCGGCGAAACTGCCTGGAATCCTCACGGCGAGACAGCAACAGTCCGTTATCGATCAGATTCTGAGCAAACAGCGAGCGGATGGCGGCTGGTGCGCTGCTTCGCTTGTCGGAACATGGAAACGAACCGACGGGACGCCGCTCGTTATGAAAAGTGACGGATATGCTACTGGTTTGATCACCTACGTACTGCAGCGAGCGGGCGTTTCGCGTGACAGCGTGCACTTGGAGGATGGCGTGTCGTGGCTAATGCGAAACCAGACGCGGTGGAGCGGCCACTGGCAAGGCTACTCGTTGAACAAATGGCATTACGATCTATTTCCCGTCGGCGACCACTTCATGAACGACGCAGCGACTGCTTATGCCGTGCTTGCCCTGACGCAGAGTGAAATCAAACCACGCGCTCCAGCAAGCGAGCAGACAACGGCCGAAGGGCCTGTGTCTGCGCATCACATGGGAGGGCGAGGCGCGAGACCTGAGCTAATCGCTGTAAAAACAATTAAACATAAGTGATAACCGATTTCCCGATTGCGTGCGTCTTGGCCATGCATGTGATTGTAGATCCACGCGTTAACTGCTCGCCGGATGGCTACGCAATTGCCCCTAAATTCTCCGTAGCGTAATGATGCGCCACAAGTGTGCGGCGCGTCACACAGAACACAAAATTGGCGAAGGAGACTCGTCTAAAGCCCATGGTAGGAACTGCGATTGTTGGCGCCGGGCCGTACGGGCTTTCCCTCGCGGCGCATTTTCGGCGCGGTGGCATTCCCTATCGCATTTTCGGCCGCCCGATGGACAGCTGGCTGGCGCACATGCCGAAAGGGATGATGCTGAAGTCGGACGGATTCGCGTCGAACATTTCCGACCCGGACGGCAAATTTGCCTTGAAGGACTTTTGCGCGGAGAGCGGTATCGAGTACGCCGATGCGGGAGTTCCGATACGCCTCGATACTTTTGCGGCGTACGGACTGGCGTTTCGGGATCGCATGGTGCCCGAGCTGGATGAGAGGCTGGTAGCCGGCATCGAGCGGCTGCCCGAGGGGTTTGCGCTCCGGCTGGAAGACGGCGAAACAGTGACCGCTCGACGCGTCGTGCTCGCCGTCGGGATCACGCACTTCGAATATGTGACGGCGGAGTTGGCGAAGCTGTCGCCGGAATTCGTGTCGCATAGCTTCCGTCACCATGATCTAGAACCGTTTCGAGGACGCAGCGTGGTAGTGATGGGCGGCGGGGCGTCAGCGACGGACTTGGCGGGATTGCTGAAGGAGGCCGGCGCGGAAGTGAAGCTCGTTGCTCGTCAAGCGTCTTTGACGTTCCACACCAACTCGATGGGCAAGCCGCGCTCGTTGTGGCAGCGCATTCGGCATCCGAAATCGGGCCTTGGCCCGGGATTGCGTTCGCGCTTTTACGCCACGGCGCCGAACTTGTTTCGTTATCTGCCGGAGCGCCTCCGGCTTCGCATTGTCCGCACGCACCTGGGACCCGCAGGTGGCTGGTTCGCAAGGGACAAGGTGATTGGGAAAGTACCCCTCTTGCTGGGATACACGCTGCAGAGCGCCGCGATTCGCGACGCCAAAGTCCATCTGACTCTGCGCGCGGATGACGGCGCAGCGTGCGAAATTGTGACCGAGCACGTCATTGCCGCCACGGGGTATCGCGTAGAAATTGAACGCCTGCAGTTTCTCGCTGCCGAAATTCGCTCGAAGATAAAGCTCGTCGACGGCGCGCCGGTGCTGTCGTCGACGTTCGAGTCCTCGATACCCGGCTTGTACTTCGCGGGAGTTGCGGCCGCGAACAGCTTCGGGCCGATGATGCGCTTTGCTTTTGGCTCGCGCTTCACTGCTCGGCGCATCACGCAAGCCTTGGCGAAATCGGCGTCACGGGAACGCGCCCCGGTCGCGACGTCGAGCGCGGTGACGATCGCAAAATGACCTCTCGAGCGGCGGCATGAAAAAAGAGACCATTGCAATTCACGGAGGCTACGACGGCGACCCCACCACGAAGGCCGTCGCGGTGCCGATCTATCAGACCGTGGCGTTCGAGTTCGACAGCGCGGAGCATGGCGCCGCCCTGTTCAATCTCGAAGTTCAGGGGAACATCTACACGCGGATCGGCAATCCCACCAACACAATCCTCGAAAAACGCGTTGCCGCACTCGAGGGCGGCGTCGATGCGCTCAGCGTCAGTTCGGGCATGGCGGCCCTGCACTACGCGTTTGTGAATATCGCCGAGATGGGAAACAACATTGTTTCCTTGCCGCAGCTTTACGGTGCCACCTACACGTTGCTCGCCTACATCCTGCCGAAACAAGGCATCGCTGGGCGCTTCGCGAAGAGCGATCATCCCGACGCCGTTGACAAATTGATCGACGAAAATACGCGGGCCGTTTTTTGCGAAAGCGTCGGGAATCCAGCCGGAAACGTTGCGGACATCGAAGGGTTGGCGCGCGTCGCGCATCGGCATGGAGTGCCGTTGATTGTCGATAACACCGTCGCGACGCCGATCCTATTGAGGCCGATCGACTACGGCGCCGACGTTGTGGTGCACTCGATGACGAAGTTCATGGGAGGGCACGGCACGACGCTGGGCGGCATGATTGTCGATGGCGGGAATTTCCCGTGGCGCGAACACGCAAAGAAATTCTACATGCTGACTCAGCCGGAGCCTGCCTATCACGGCGTGGTCTACACCGAACATTATGGCGCGGCAGCCTACGTCGCGCGTTGCCGGACGGTTAGCCAGCGAAACACGGGATCCACGCTATCGCCCTTCAATGGCTTCTTGTTGCTTCAGGGGATTGAAACGCTGGCGTTGCGTGTCGAACGCCACGTCGAGAACGCCCGGAAAGTGGCGGAATTTCTGCGCAGCCATCGCTCAGTGGAGTGGGTCAATTACGCGGGATTTCCCGACAGCCCCTTATACTCGCTCGCGCAAAAGTATTTGGGCTCGAAGCGCTGCTCGTTGCTGACGTTTGGCGTGAAGGGCGGCTTCGAGGCGGGCACAAAGTGCTTCAACGCCCTGCGCTTATTCAAGCGCATGGTCAATATGGGCGATGCCAAATCGCTGGCGTGCCATCCCGCGTCGACGACGCACCGGCAACTTTCGCCTGAAGAACAACAGAAAGTTGGCGTCACGCCGGAGATGATCCGGTTGAGCGTGGGCATCGAGCATATCGACGACATTCTCGATGATCTCGCGCAGGCGCTCGAGCAGGCGGCCGTATGACGCCCAAGGGTTCGACGAACACCGAATTCGGAGATGTTTCATGCCGTTGATGCGGAATGGAAAGCATGTTCCTGCCAGGGGCGCGGCACAAAACAGCTGGCGGCCGCTCGAGACGCGCGATTACGATACCGCGCCAGTTGAGCGCGTCGAGATCGCGCTCGTCAACAACATGCCGGACGCGGCTCTCGAAGACACCGAGAATCAATTCTTAGATCTACTCGCCGCGGCTTCTGGCGATATTCCCGTGCGTGTGCAGCTTTATTCGCTGCCCGAGATTTGCCGAAGCGAACGGGCTCGGCAGCACATGCACGGACGGTACTCCGAGATCCGCGATCTCTTGAACAACCGTTGCGACGCGCTGATCATCACGGGGACCGAACCTCACGAGCCGAATTTGAGGAAAGAATCGTACTGGAATAGCTTGGTCGATCTTTTGGATTGGGCGGAACAGAACACGGCCTCGACGATCTTGTCCTGTCTGGCGGCACACGCCAGCGTGCTTCACAGCGACGGCATCGCGCGTCATTTGCTCAATGACAAAAGATTCGGCGTCTTCGCCGAAAGAAATGTTTCTGAGCATGTTTTGATGACGGGTACCGCGAGCATCATTCGGATACCGCACTCGCGTTGGAATGAGCTTCGGGAAAACGACTTAACTTCCTGCGGGTACGTTGTTTTGACGAAATCAGCGGAAGCGGGCGTCGGCTTATTCGCAAAGCTCAAACGAAAAAGTCTGTGCCTTCACGTTCAAGGCCACCCGGAGTATGGAACCAAGACGCTGTTGAAAGAATACCGCAGGGACATCAAGCGATTTCTGAGGCAGGAGCGAGAAACGTATCCGTCAATGCCGCGCGGATACTTCGGCGCGATGGCGGTCAAGCGATTGCGCGATTTTCGAGAGCAAGCCCTTGCGGATCGACAGGAGCGCATTCTTGCAGCTTTCCCGGACGCCCTGATTGCCGGGGCATTGCAAAATGGCTGGCACGCCTCCGGCGCGCGCATGTACCGCAATTGGCTGCAGTACGTAGCATCGAGAAAAACCGGCGCTGCCAAGTATTCGGTGATGGCTGCTTCCTCTGGCCACGTGGAACGCAAGCGATCGACGGCGTCCTAGTGCGGCCCGGCGCACTTCGCAGCCGGCGCTCGCCCGAGTCGAGAAGGCGCACGATGATTTCTGCTACGTGGAGGACGGCGTGTCTAAATCGGTCGTAATGGCTGTTCCGGCGAATGTGGACCTGGGCCCTACGATGCAACCCATGCGGCCCGATTCGGTTTTGAGCGGCAAGCCTGAATCGCGGAGCAAGGTACTTGTGAGAAGCCGCGATTGGACCGCGCACATCTTAATCTGGGAGTGTACGGCAGGACGCTTCAATTGGCATTACGAGCAGGACGAATCGGTTGTGGTGGTGTCCGGCGAAGCCTTCATGATCAATGAAAACGGCGAGGAGCGGCGCTTCGGCGCAGGCGACGTCGGTTTCTTCCCGGCTGGGACGTCGTGCACGTGGTATGTTCCGAATGGTTTTCGAAAGGTCGCTCTAGTCCGCGAACCTCTCTGGTATCCGCTGGGGTTTGCAGTCAAGGCGTGGAATAAGCTACTGCGGATGGCCGGACTGCCGCACGGCCCGTCCCCGAGACCAGTGAGCGAGTTAAAAATGCGCATCGAGCAGCTCTGAAGTTTACTTTGGAGCCGCCGAACACCCCATGAAACAGATGACCGCGAAACTCTTCCCCGGCGATTTTGTCGAAGTGAAGGCTCCAGAAGAAATTCTCGAAACACTGGATTGCGACGGCACGCTGGACAACCTTCCGTTCATGCCCGAGATGCTCGAGCACTGCGGAAAAAGATTCCGCGTTTCGCGGCGAGTGGTGAAAGTCTGTACATCAGGCGCGGGTTCCAGTATGCGGGCTTTCCGACGGGATGATGTCGTTTTTCTCGACGGCTTGCGCTGCTCGGGCGCCGACCACGACGGCTGCGAGAAAGCATGCATGATTTTTTGGCGCGAAGCGTGGCTTCGGAAAGTCGAAAATGCCAGCGCCGCGTCCAAGACAATTTCAGAGAGCAGCGAGCAGCTGCGCGCGCGGCTCAAAACCCGCAGCGGTCCGAAGACTTACTTCTGTCAGGCCAGCGAGCTATTCAAGGCGGCCGAGCCGCTGTCGAGAAAAGAACGATTCACAAAATGCTTCCGCGACATCCGCGCAGGCAATTGCAGCGTGCCGCAAATGGCACAGCGCATCGGAACATGGCTCTTCTGGAGAATGAGGCGGATTTTGTTTGGCGCGTACGCGCGCGGAACGAACAAATCCACGCCGCTGGAGAGTCTCGAGTTGCGAGCCGGAGAGCAGGTCGAAGTCAAACCGATGACGGAGATTACGCAGACGCTGAATCGGACGGCGCACAACCGCGGGCTCTGGTTTTCGCCGGACATGCGTCTCGTGTGCGGTCAACAGAAACGGGTCGAGCGGAGAATCGACAAGATCATCGTTGATGGAACCGGGGAGATGCGGCAACTGCGCAACACCGTGTATCTGGAAGGCTCGATGTGCGGATGCGCGCACGTGGCCTTCGGTGGATGTTCGCGCTGCGAATTCGTCTACTGGCGAGAAATCTGGTTGCGCCGGAGCGCCAACTCCCGGTGAACCGATGATTCTCCGTGCGAACTTGATTGCGAAATGGCCTTACAGACGCCTGTGACTGAAGATCATGTCTCCGAAATCTTGATGAATCTTCCCGCGCGGATCAGCGACGTTGTTGCGCCATGGGCCGAGCGCTCTCCGGATCACCCCGCGCTGGTCGAAGCTGCTGGGACTTGGACGTATCGAGAACTCAACCGCGCAATCGCGGCGAGCGAGACTTGGCTCGGCACGCTGGGCGTGCGCCCTGGGGATCGAGTCATGCTCGTGTGCGAGAATTGCCGAGCATTCGTTGCCATTCTCTTGGCCTTGGCGGCTCTCGACGCGTGGCCGGTGCTCGTGAACGCGAGGCTGTCCGAGCGCGAGCTTGATCAGATCCGAGATCACTGCGGCGCGCGGCGGGTGATCTACACCACAAGCGTGTCGCCACAGGCCAGGGAGCACGCCAGGCGCGCTGGCGCGGTTAGCGAGGAGGTTGCAACTCTCGGCTCGATCGGTGTCGGCCCGCTGAACGAAAACACTGAACCAGAGCCTGTGGACGCGAACCCCGCCAACCGTGTCGGCGCCCTGATCTACACCTCCGGCACGACGGGCCTGCCGAAGGGAGTGATGCTGACGCACAGCAACCTGCTATTCGTCGCGGCCGTGTCAGCGAAGATACGCGAGCTGACGCCGGATGATCGTCTGTACGGCGTTCTGCCGATGTCTCATGCGGTCGGGCTCTCCGTGGTGCTTTTAGGCACGCTCCTGAGCGGCGCGACGCTCTATTTGTCGCCGCGCTTCGACCCCATGACGGCACGCGCCGCCTTGGAGAAGGACCGGCTGACTGTTGTGCTCGGCGTTCCCGCGATGTTCGCGCTGTTCGTCGAATACACAAAGTTCAAAGCAATCGAGTCGCTGCAGTTCCCTGCTCTTCGGATTATTTCCTCTTCGGGCGCTCCGCTTGACCCCGCGCTGAAGGCGTCGGTGGAGAAGCTCTTCGGGTTGCCGCTCCATAACGGTTACGGCGTCACGGAATGCTCTCCCAACATCGCGCAGATGAAGATTGATGAGGCTCGCACGGACACCTCCGTGGGACGAGTGTTTCCGGGAGTGGAAGTCAAGCTGATGGGACCCGATCGGAAAGCGGTGGCGGAAGGAGAGGTCGGCGAGTTATGGGTGCGCGGGCCGAACGTGATGAAGGGTTACTATCGCGCGCCCGAAGAAACGGCCGCTGCGATCGATGCGGAAGGATGGTTCAACACGCGCGACCTGGCTCGGTTGAAGGAGGGGAATCTTTTTATCGCGGGGCGCACGAAGGAGTTGATCGTTCGCTTCGGATTCAATGTCTATCCGGCCGAAGTCGAGGCGGTGCTGAGCGCTCATCCGGCGGTGGCGCGGTCGGCCGTGATTGGCCGGCCGGTGGAAGGAGCCGACGGAAACGAGGAGATTGTGGCGTTCGTTCAGCTCTTGCCCGACTCGCCGCTCACGGTCGCTCAACTGGCGGAGCATGCAGCACAATATCTTGCCCCATACAAACGACCGTCGCAGATCCTGTTCGTCCCTGCGATGCCGGTGACTTCGACCGGCAAAATCATGAAGGATGAGCTTCGAAAGATGGCCTCGTAGAGCGGCCAGACGCGGTGGCGTTGTTGAAGGCGTTCGGTTCGTAGCGGCATCTCCATCAGCTGTTGCGGATTTTTGTCTCGCCGTCAACAGGGCCGGGCGTTCTGTGAGATGATTCGGCCCGCGCGGGGGCAACCTCGACCCCGGCGCACGTCGAGAGGCCTCTGCGGATGTCCGACACTCCGGTGGAAGCGGGCGTGATCGAAAAGCCGGCGCCGTCGCGTGCCTCGCGCTGGTTTGTCCTCGCGGTGATCGGCATTGCTTGCTATGGAGGCTACTACGCATTCGACTACATCGCCCCGCTCGCGCCGTTGCTCAACCGTCAACTCCACTTCTCGAACGCCGACATCGGGCTGCTCCAGGCGGTTTACAGCCTTCCCAACATCGTCGCAATGCTTGTCTGCGGCGTGATGATCGACCGGCTGGGAACACGGAAATCGCTTTCGATCTTCGGCGTCTTCGTCTTCATCGGGCTCGTCATCACCGCGCTCAGCCCGCGACTGGGCATCATGGCCGTCGGCCGCCTTTTGGTCGGGTCCGGAGGCGAAGCGCTGCAGCTGGCCGCCAACGTCGCCGTGGCTCGTTGGTTCTGGCACGATGGGCTCAGCTTGGCGTTCGGTCTGCGCGCATCCGCGGCGCGCCTCGGCTCGTTCAGCGCTGAAGTTTCGCCTGCGTGGGCGCCCGGTGCGTACCGCTACTGGCGCTGGCCCCTTCTGCTCGGCGTCGGCTTCGGCGCGCTATGTTTGCTTGGCGCCGCGCTCTACGGGAAACTGGACGCACGTGGCGAGCGGCGGTTTACCCTCGGTCATACCGCACGAACCACGAAGATTCCGCTAGGTGAAGTGTTCCGGTTCAATCGATCTTTCTGGCTCATCGCGGCGCTCTGCGTCACCTTCTACAGCTGCATCTTTCCGTTCGAGACGTTCGGACAGAAGTTCCTGATTGAGGCTCGGCACGTTTCGCCGCAGACCGCGTCGCTGCTGGTGGGCATGGAGCCGTTTTTCTCGCTGATCGGCATGCCGATCTTCGGCCTGCTGGTCGATCGTTACGCTCACCGATCGCTGCTCATGATGTTTGGCTCACTGCTTATCGTGCCCGTGTTCCCCATGCTGGGCTACACGAACATCCCGGCGGCGATCCCGATGGCCATGATGGGCGTGGCGTTCGCGCTGGTGCCGGCCGTGATGTGGCCGGCGCTCGTCTACGTGGTGGACAAGTCCCGTCTCGGCTTGGCCAACGGCATGTTGGACGCTGTGCAACAGCTCGGGCTCGTCGTCGTCAACCTGCTGATCGGCTGGGCGAACGACCACTGGCTGGCGAGCGCAACCAATGCGGCCGGCTACCATGCCGGAATGTGGATGTTCACGGCGATTGCGGTGCTCGCCGTGCTCACTGCATTTGCTTTGTGGCGGGTGGAAACGGGTCCATCGACGCACGGTCTGGAGACGATAACGACTCGGCTATGACTTTCCTCGCGCCACGCTTTCGCTTCTGGCGAGACTTCGGCGCACCGCCTCCACCTTGACGAAGGCGTTCAGCCGGGCTTAGAGTTTCCGGACAGCGCAAATGAAAATCGCCGACATGAACTGGATGCAGGTGGAACAAAAGCTGCGGCAAGACGGTCGCGCCGTGGTGCCGGTGGGGAGCACCGAGCAGCACGGATATCTGCGCCTCGCCGTCGACGCCATCCTGGCCGAGCGCGTTGCTTGCGAGGCAGCGGAGCCGCTGGGCGTGCCAGTGTTTCCCGTCATCAGCTACGGCATCACGCCTTACTTTCTTCGTTATCCCGGCAGCATCAGCCTTCACCTCGATACCTACCAGCGCATCGTCGCGGATATCCTTGAGAGCCTCGCCTGCACCGGGTTCACGCGCGTGCTGTTCGTGAACGGCCACGGCGGCAACATTCCGGGCGGCTCGATCCTGCAGGAGTGGATGAATGGCCATCCGGGAATAACCGTAAAGTGGCACAACTGGTGGAACGCGCCGAAGACCTCCGCGGCGGTGGCAGCGATCGATTCCGTTGCGTCGCACGCGTCGTGGATGGAGAACTTTCCGTGGACGCGCATAGCGGGTGTGAAGCTGCCGGATGGCCAGAAGCCGATGATCGACATCGCACGCATGCGCATGATGGACGCCGCTGGCGTGCGGGCGTACCTCGGCGACGGCAATTTCGGCGGAGCGTACCGGAAACCCGACCATCAGATGATGCAAGTGTGGCGCGCGGGCGTCGAGGAGACGCGCGAGGTGCTCGAGGGTCCGTGGACGTAACCGCCCACGGCTTCATGCGATCCAACCCCACCACCGGAAACAGTGGGGGGACATCTGGCAGCGAAGGGCAGCGTAAGCTCATTGAGAACATTGCACTGAAGCGCCTCGGTTCGCCGCAGGACATCGCCAACGGTGTCCTGTTCTTTGCGAGCGGGCACGCCGGTTGGATCACCGGCCAGACGCTGGTCATTGATGGAGGACGGTAAATCCAAGGAGAGATAAGGAGCATTGTCATGTCGAATCAAGTGCTGAAAGTCGGTGAGCTTTCGGCCGGACACGGTGAGAAGCGTTACGGCGTGAACGAGTTTCTGGTGCAGGGCCAGCCCTACCAGCTTCCCATGTGGCTGATTAATGGTTCGGCTGGCGGGGGGAATGCGGACGGGCCGACCCTCGTCGTGACGGGCGGCGTCCACGCCGCGGAGTACGCGAGCATCGCCGCGGCGCTGGACTTGGGCCGCTCCCTCGATCCGAGTAAGCTGCGCGGGCGAGTCATCGTGGTGCCCGTAATGAACATGCCCGCGTTCATTGCGCGGTCCATCTACGTCTGTCCTCTCGACGGTCGGAACCTCAACCGAATGTTTCCCGGCGACGCGCACGGCAGCGCCTCCGAGCAGATTGCCGACTGGGTGTTCCGCAACGTCATCTCGCAGGCCGAATACTACGTGGACTTGCACGGCGGCGATCTGATCGAGGCGCTCGTTCCCTTCACCATCTTTTTTCGGTCCGGCAACGACCGTGTCGACCAGATGTCGCTCGAGATGGCGAAGGTCTTCGGGATTCATTTTCTGGTGTGCAGCGAGACGCCTGGGTCGACGTTTTGCGCCGCGTCGCGCGCCGGCATTCCGTCCATCCTGGCTGAGTCAGGCGGACAAGGAATTTGGACGCCCGACGATGTCGCGCGGCACACAAACGGCCTCCACCGCTTGATGCGCCATCTCGACATGATTCCCGGCGGCGCCCCGAATCCTGTGCCGTTCACACTGCTCGAACGATTTCTCTGGCTGCGCAGCGAGCATGCAGGCTTCTGGTACCCGGCAGTTGCGGTGAACGAAGCAGTGAAAGCCGGTCAGAACCTGGGGTGCGTGAAGGACTGCGAAGGGCGCGTGCTGCAAACGGCCGTCAGCCTCGCCGACGGCGTCGTTCTCTTCATCGTCTCGTCGCTAGCAATCAACGAGACCGATCCTCTCTTGGCCGTCGGCGCGTAAGCAATTACATAAACGCCGTTCTGAAAACGCTTGCTGACAACGAAAGCGGATGCCTGCGCAAGCTGACCGAGTTCGTCGGCATGGGCGGTACCGTCTCGATCGCCACCACCTTCCGCGATGTGCTCGGCAGAAATCCGGTCTTCTTTTCGTTCAGCACCGCCGATGAGAACATCCATGCGCCCAACGAGCTCCACTGGCCTGAGCGTTTCCGCCTTGGGCTGCAAACCTGGGCCCGCGTGTGGCGCCGACTGTCACAAAAGCAGGCCGGAGCGAAAACTGAATCCGCCGGTTAATTCCGGAGGCCGAATGGGAAGTTCTGTGACTCAGCCGTGAAAGTGCCGGTGCGAAGACAGTGATCGTCCCGACAATCACTGCCTTTTCAGCAGCGCGGGCCAGCTGACGACCATCGTCCGCGCCCTAGGAGCCGAGGGAACTGTCGATCTGCCGAAAGCAAATTCCCCACCATAGGCCGATGCAAGGGCGAACGAAACTGCCGCCTCGTCCCCCCATTGCGGGCCTTGCTCATCGCTGCCCCTGCGCGCGGCGCGGCGCAGATCTGGGAACCAGTTCAGCACGACGGGGAGCCCACGGGTGGGGGGGGGTACCGCGGTCACCGGCACCACCGGCTGAACCATCAAGAATTCCTGGCCGTCCGGGGAAACATCGTAATCAAGTATCAGGTCGAGGATGAAGCCGCTCGGGTATTTGTAGTCACCTTCAAACAGCTCTCGCGGCTTCGCCGGGGAGAATGTTGCGCCGCTTTGCACCTCGGCCGCTATCATCTTGTTCCCCGCTCGATAGAACAGCTCCCGTCCGTCATGCGCCCAGGACGGCTCGGTTCCTCCGCCCGAGGAGATCTGCCACTTTGCGCCCTGCCCCGTGCTTACCTGCACATAGACTTCGTTTTCCCCGGACTCGTCAGAGACGTAAGCGATCCAGCGCCCGTTGGGAGAAAACGCCGCCGCCGCGCGATTGCCGGGGCCCGGCAGCAGCGATTGCGGTTTGTGGTCGCCCTGTAGCGAAAGTTCCCGGAGAAAGCTCTGTGTCGCGGTACCCACGCAGTAAGCGAGCAACTTTCCATCTGGGGAAACCGAATTGGGTAACTGAAACTCGGTGGACGCCGTGAAGTTTTCCTCGCCGCCGCTCCCGTCCACCCGCCGCATGTAGACCCCTCGGAACCGTTGCGCATCGAGTCGTACAACACGTTCGTCCCGTCAGGGGTAAGGATCGGCGCGCTGTTAGCACCCTCGACGGCCAGCGGCCCCAGCGTGTCACGGGTGACGTCATACAGCCAGATACCAGGCGTCGGATCGTCAATTTCGATCACGATCTTCTTCCCGCCCGGCAGAAGGCGGGGATACGCGTAGGCACGCAGCCAAAGGCCCAAATGTCCGTGCGGCGATCCACCGGTTTGCCCTTCGCCTGCTCCGGCGACAGGTTCGCCGCCGTGCCGAGGATGATTCCCGCCTGCGTGGCCATGCGGCTGATCGTCGGGGAACTGGAGATGTCGGTGGATGCGGGATCGCCTTCGAGCGCTTTGGCCAGGCCGAAATCGAGAACTTTTACTGCGTCATTGTTTGTCAGCTTGTCGTGGCTCGCCAGCTTAATGTTGGCGGGCTTCAAATCGCGATGAACGATCCCGCGTTCGTGCGCGTATTCCACCGCTTCGCAGATTTGCTTGGCGATGGGCAGTGCTTCATCGAGAGGAATCGCGGCGGATTTGATGCGGTCGGCGAGCGTGGGCCCATCAACGAGCTCCATCACCAGCGCATGAGTGCTGCCGGAATCCTCGAAGCCGTAAATCGCAGCGATATTGGGGTGATTGAGCGAGGCGAGGACTTGCGCTTCGCGGCGGAAGCGTGCCATGCGCTCGGCGTCCGCGGCAAATGCCTCGGGCAGAACCTTCAGCGCGACGTCGCGGCCGAGGCGGGCATCGCGTGCGCGATACACCTCGCCCATGCCGCCCGCGCCCAGCGAATCGAGGACTTCATAAGGACCAAGTCGGGAGCCTTTGGCGAGGGGCATGGGCGGGAGGAATTATACGGCGATACGCGCTGCGTAGGATTGCAATCTAAACGCAGGCATGCCGGAAAGATCGGGCGTATCTGCGACGAAATCTTCTCGACGGCAGTTTTCAGCGTTACTTCACACCGCTGTTCCAGACGCGATTTAATCGGCGCGAAGGACGCGATCGCTTACTTGCTTTTCGAACCTCGAGACCTACACACGGATCGAGGAGAGCTGCCCGCGAGGACGCGCGCGGACAGGCGGGAGGTATTGCTGTCGTCGGACGGGTTTCATTCAAGCGCTCCAGCGACTCTCGAACGCCAGCTGGTGGTCGCCACGACCTTATAAAACTCTTACGAATCTTTTATGCCTTCCTAAGCCGCCGCGGCCTACCGTTCAGTTGTTTGAGTGCGCACCCGTTTGCCAGTGGACGCCGAGCCAGGGAGAAGCACAAGCGCTGACAGTCGTTTTCGCTGGTAGTTGCCTCGTGGCGTGGCCGCTCTCGATCTACGTTCCTATTCAATTCTACTGGGCGACCGCGCGGCTCAGGAAAGGCCAGAGGGAGATGCTGCAAAACAGGAGACGAACTTCATGTTGAAGTTTCTGATGCGGTGTAAGGGGCGGAGCATTTTCTGCTTTCTCGCGTTAACCCTTTGGCAATGCCCGTGTTTCGCGCAACGCAGCAACCCATCGCTCAACCAACGGGCGAGCGCCACGGATCAGCCGGTACCGCCGGCAATTCAGAGGCAGCTCGATGCCATGAAAAAGCGCATCGATGCGCTCGAAGCTGAACTGAAGAATCGGACGGCTCAAGCACAGGCGGCCGAGTCAGCCACGAGAACTTCTTCAATGCCGCGGAGAAGCACGGCTGTCTCTGTCTTTGCTGCGGCGCCTCGTAACCGAGCTGCATCCAGCGCGCATGGGCGTCCGGAGACTCAATCGTCGTCGCTGGCCTCCGCGCAGATGAACTCTGACGCACCGCAAGTCGCGGCCGGCACGCCGAAAAAGAAGAAGCCCTCGGAGCCGTTCGCGTTTGCGGACTTCACCTGGCTCAACGGAACGAGCCGCGAGAAAAATCCGCCGCTCGATACCAAGTTATTTACGCCCGAATTCCGAGTCGATACTTCGTATATCTACGATTTCAACCATCCCAAGGACGATACCCTTGTTGGCTCATCGGAAAGTGGCCGGACGCAGGAAGTACAGCTCCAGCAGTTGGGCGTGGGCGGAGACTTCCACTATCACAACGTTCGCGGGAGGCTGATGACACAGTTCGGCATGTATTCGACGATGACGCCGCGGAACGACGCCAGCACCGCGCGCGGCCAATGGGATCTCGCCGACGCCTACCGGTATCTTTCCGAGGCGTATGGCGGATATCACTTCAACGTGCTGCACGGCATCAATGTCGATGCGGGGATTTTCATGTCGTACATCGGCCTCTTCAGTTACTACAACTACGACAACTGGGCGTATCAGCCGTCGTATGTTTCGTCGAACACGCCGTGGTTTTTCAATGGCGTGCGCGTGCAGATTTTCCCCACGGCACATTTGAAGATCGAGCCGTGGTTCACCAATGGATGGCAATCGTATGGGAGGTTCAACAACAGGCCGGGCGCGGGGATGCAGGTCTTGTGGCGCCCCACGGGATGGCTGTCGATACTTTCGAACGATTATGGATTCGGCCAGGACACGCTGAACACCCCAGGCCGCACGCGCATGCACACGGACAACAGCATTGAGGTCAAGTATTACGATGACCAGGATAAGCTCCTCGATAAAGCGGCGTTTTCTTTAACCGGCGATGCAGGGTGTGAGTATGGCGGCGGAGTCAGTTGCTATGGGACACGCAATGGGCACCCCAAGCAGGATTTTCTGGGTTTCATGTTGTATAACCGCTTCTGGTTCGATAAGGATCGCTATGGTGTGACCCTGGGCGGCGGAAAAATCAATAATCCGGGCCGCTATCTCGTGATCTTGCCGCCAATCAATGGCGCGACAGCAGCTTCGGGTACGCCCTATTTTACGGAGAATCCCGGCGATCCGTTCAAAGCCTGGGATGCTTCGGAGACATTCGATTACATGCCCAGCCAGTACATAACTTTTCGTTGGGAGTTTGATCATCGCGCCGCGAACGTCCCGTATTTTGCGGGACCGGGCGGCGTGACCCCGCCGGGCGGCAATACTGGCCCGCCTGGCTCAGTGGTGCCGGGCTTTACGCCGGATCTGCGCAAAACCGAGAATCGCCTGAACATGGCGATACTTGTTAAATTCTGACCCCACGGGAGGAGAGTTTCAGGAGCACGGAACAAGCATTTTTGGGAGGCGGGCGTGAAGGATTTCATCCTGGTGGCCGCGACGGCGCTTTTCTTCGCGCTCGCGATTCTCTATGTGGAAGGATGCGAACGGCTGAAGTAGCAAGGACAATTTCGATGCCGAGTAAGATTTTACTCACGATCATTTGTGTGCTGCTGTTCGGGTATCTGCTGACGGCTTTGCTGTGGCCGGAGAAATTCTAGCGATGACGGCGAACGGGTGGTTTCAAATCCTATTTTTCCTGGCCGTCGTCCTGGCGATCACAAAACCCGTGGGGTCGTATCTGGCGCATATTTTCGCAGGTGAAAAGACCCCTCTGGATTTCCTTCTGCGCCCGGTCGAGCGCGCGATCTATCGCCTGACGGGCGTGGACCAAGCGCAGGAGATGCGTTGGACCGAATATGCCATCGCGATGCTGCTTTTCAGCGGCGTCTCGATGGCGCTTCTTTACGCGATGGAGCGCGTCCAGCATTGGCTGCCGCTGAATCCGCAGAAGTTCGGGAATGTGCCGCCCGCCTTGGCGTGGAACACCGCCGTTTCCTTTACGACGAATACGAACTGGCAGGCGTATGTGCCCGAACAAACGATGAGCTATTTGACACAGATGGCCGGGCTGGCGTACCACAATTTTGTCTCCGCCGCGACGGGCATTGTGCTGGCCATCGCGGTGATTCGCGGCATTGCGCGGCGTGAGACGGAAAAAATCGGCAACTTTTGGGTGGACATGACGCGGTGTCTGTTGTGGGTGTTGCTTCCGGTCTGCCTCGTGGCGTCGCTTGTGCTGGTCTCGCAAGGCGTAATTCAGAATTTCAAGCCATACGTGGCGGCGCACCTTGTGAACGAACAAAGGGTTGCCGCCGCGGGGCCGCATGGCGGCTCCGTCACGCGGACGGTGAAGCAACAAATCATTCCCCAAGGGCCGGTTGCGTCAGAGGAAGCGATCAAGGAGTTCGGGACAAACGGAGGCGGCTTTTTCAACGCCAACAGCGCGCACCCGTATGAGAATCCCACGCCGTTCAGTAATTTCTTCGAGCTCCTTCTGATCTTTGCCATTCCCTCTGGGCTGACGTACACCCTGGGGCGCATGACCGGCTCGCCGCGTCACGGCTGGGCAGTGTGGAGTGCGATGGCCATTCTCTTTCTGATCGCGGTGTCGGTAGCGTATTGGGCCGAAGCGCGCGGGAACCCGCTCTTCGCGGGCGTGGATCAATCGGCTAGCGCGTTGCAACCCGGCGGAAACATGGAGGGGAAGGAAGTTCGCTTCGGAATCGCGGATTCGGCGCTTTTTGCCACCGTGACCACGGACACGAGCTGCGGCGCGGTGAACAGCATGCATGATTCTTATACGCCGCTCGGGGGGATGATTCCGCTGGTGAACATGCTGCTCGGTGAAGTTGTGTTTGGAGGCGTTGGCTCGGGACTGTATGGCATGTTGGTGTTCGTGATCGTTACCGTGTTTCTGGCTGGATTAATGGTGGGGCGGACGCCGGAATATCTCGGGAAGAAGATCGAAGCCTACGACGTGAAGATGGCGATGCTCTCGATTCTGATCTTTCCGCTGACCGTATTGTCATTCGCGGCGCTTGCGTCGGTCAACTCGTTCGGCACCGCGAGCATCACGAATCCTGGGCCGCACGGCCTTTCGCAAATTCTATATGCCTACACGTCGGCGGCGGCCAATAACGGCTCGGCATTCGCGGGCTTGCGTGCGAATACACACTGGTACAACACATCCCTTGGCGTGGCCATGCTCTTCGGCCGCTTTTTCGCCGTAATTCCCGTACTGGCGATTGCCGGCAATCTGGCGCACAAGAAGTCGCTGTCCCCGTCTGCCGGAACATTCCCGGTGACGACGCCGCTATTCACGATTCTCCTCATCTCCACGGTAGCCATTGTGGGTGCGCTGACATTTTTTCCGGCGTTGAGCCTCGGACCGATTCTTGAGCATCTTCTGATGCAAGCAGGAAAAGCATTTTGAGCACAACAGCCAAATACAAAGGGAGTTCGCTTGCCGACGCCGCCATGCTCAAGCGCGCCGTGGCGGACACGGTGAAAAAGCTTCACCCGCGAATCCAGATGAGGAATCCGGTGATGTTCGTGGTGGAAGCAGGAGCGCTGCTCACGACGTTCGAGCTCTTCCGCGCTCTTTTGGACCATCAGGGAGACATTGGTTTCAAGTTGCAAATCACGCTGTGGCTCTGGTTCACGCTCCTGTTTGCGAACTTCGCCGAGTCGGTAGCGGAGGGACGCGGCAAAGCCCAGGCCGAAACGCTCCGCAAGGCCCGCTCGGAGACGATGGCGCGGCGAATTCGCGCGGACGGGGCAGAGGAAACCATCCCGGGATCGAAGCTGCGCGTGGGCGATGTCGTGCGCGTTTCCGCAAACGAAATGATTCCCGGAGACGGCGAAATCATCGAGGGCATTGCTTCGGTCGATGAGTCGGCGATTACCGGTGAGTCCGCGCCGGTCATCCGGGAGTCGGGCGGCGACCGCTCGGCCGTCACCGGCGGAACGCGCGTTCTTTCGGACGAAATCCAGGTGAGAATCACGGCGAATCCGGGAGAAACATTTCTCGACCGGATGATCAAACTCGTCGAGGGAGCGGAACGGCAGAAGACTCCGAACGAGATCGCGCTGAACATTGTGCTGGCGGGCCTGACTCTGCTCTTTCTTCTTGCGGTCGTAACCCTCCAGCCGTTTGCTGTCTACTCGGGCGCGCCACAAGATGTCTTTGTATTGGTGGCGTTGCTCGTGTGTTTGATTCCCACAACCATCGGCGGCCTACTCTCCGCGATCGGCATTGCGGGAATGGACCGCTTGCTGCGCCGAAACGTTCTGGCCATGTCAGGACGCGCCGTGGAAGCGGCGGGCGATGTGGATACTTTACTGCTCGACAAGACAGGGACAATCACTCTTGGGAATCGCGCCGCGACCCAGCTTATTCCCGCGCCGGGCATCTCCGCGAAGGACTTGGCGGATGCCGCGCAGCTTTCCTCTCTGGCGGATGAGACGCCCGAGGGGCGTTCGATCGTTGTCTTGACGAAAGATGAGTATGGCCTTCGTGCGCGCGATCTTTCCTCGCATGACACCACCTTCATCCCCTTTTCGGCCCAGACGAGGATGTCCGGCGTGGACCTCGACGGACGCGAGATTCGCAAAGGCGCACCGGAAGCCATCGCGCGTCACATGGCCGAGCGAGGAAACCGAGTCCCGGAGGAAGTCCAGCAAACGGTTGCGCAAATCGCAAATTCAGGGGGCACGCCGCTGCTGGTTACGGCAAACCGGAGCCTTCTCGGCGTGATTGCTCTCACCGACATCGTGAAAGGCGGGATGCGCGAACGGTTTGAGCACCTGCGGGCGATGGGCATTCGCACCATGATGATCACCGGCGACAACCCTTTGACCGCGGCCTCCATCGCGCGGCAGGCCGGCGTGGATGATTTTCTCGCTGAGGCCAAGCCCGAGGACAAGATGGCGCTGATCCGCCGGGAGCAGGCGAAGGGAAAGCTGGTGGCGATGACGGGCGATGGCACGAACGACGCACCGGCGCTGGCGCAAGCCGACGTGGGCGTCGCCATGAACACCGGCACACAGGCGGCCAAGGAAGCCGGGAACATGGTGGATCTGGATTCGAATCCCACGAAGCTCATTGAGATTGTCGAGATTGGCAAGCAATTATTGATTACGCGCGGAGCGCTGACCACGTTTTCCGTGGCGAACGATGTGGCAAAGTATTTTGCCATCATTCCGGCAATGTTCGCGGCGGCGTTTCCTCAACTCGGCGTACTTAACATCATGCATTTGGGAACGCCGCAGTCGGCGATTCTGTCGGCGGTAATTTTTAACGCGCTGATCATCATCGCGCTGATCCCTCTGGCGCTGCGGGGCGTCCGCTACCGGCCGCTTGGTGCCGCGGCCCTGCTGCGCCGGAATCTGCTGATCTACGGCCTGGGCGGAATCGTCGCACCGTTCATCGGCATCAAGACTCTGGATGTGCTGATCCGGTTCTTGCATCTCGCATAGGGGAAGCAGGATGAAGCAACAACTGAAAATCGCGTTCTGGATGACCATCGTGACGACCGTGCTCTTCGGGTTCGTCTATCCGCTTGTCGTCACGGTGCTCGCGCAAGCGATTTTCCCAGCGCAGGCAAACGGAGAGTTGATTCACAGGGATGGCCAGATTATTGGCTCGCGGCTCATCGGACAATCATTTTCCGCTCCAGGATACTTTCACTCCCGTCCGTCCGCCGCGGGGAACGGCTACGATGGCCTTTCATCTGGCGGATCGAATCTGGGGCCGACAAACCGAGCGCTGATCGAGCGCGTGGAAGCGGGCGTTAGGAAACTTAACGCCGAAAATCCCGGGGTTCCTATTCCGGCGGACCTCGTTACCGCGTCCGCGTCTGGTCTGGACCCGGATATTTCCCCTGCGGCGGCCGAATTTCAGATTCCGCGCGTCGCGCGCCAACGCAAGATGAGCGAGACGGAAGTGAAGGCGCTGGTCAGCAAGTACGCCGAAGGGCGGCAATTCGGCATCTTCGGCGAGCCTCGGGTCAACGTCTTGGAGTTAAATCTCGAGTTGGACGCTGTGCATCCTGTCCATTAGCGCGGTTGCGCATTCGTCCGAGGGCGAGTTTGTAGCGGCGGCTCAAAGCGATAACCGATCCACGGCTCGGTCAAAATGAACTTCGGATGGGCAGGATCGATCTCGAGCTTTCTACGCAACTGATTGATCGTGACCCGCAAGTATTCCGGTTCGTCGCCATAATCCGGCCCCCAAACCGCTTGCAGGAGGCGGCGGTGCGTGAGCGGCTTACCCTGATTTGCCACCAGCTGCCGCAGTAGATCAAATTCCTTGGGAGTGAGATGGACTTCGCGCCCGCGCACGGTGACCCGCCGCTCCTCGAAATCGATGCTCAGCTCCGGAGAAATGATGGCGGGGACTTTATCCTGCGGCGAGGTCCGGCGCAGCGCGGCGCGAATGCGGGCGAGCAGTTCCTGCATACCGAAGGGTTTCACTACATAGTCGTCCGCGCCGGCATCGAGCGCGCGCACTTTCTCGCGCTCGGCATCGCGCACGGTAAGCATGATGACGGGCACGGCGGAATTCCTGCGAATTTCACGGCACGTCTCGACGCCATCCAAGCCGGGCATGTTCACATCCAGGAGAATCAAATCGGGACGATGGGCGCGAAAGAGATCGAGAGCTTCTTCGCCACTTCGAGCCTCGACAATCGAGTATCCTTCGGCTGTCAGCGTGGAGCGCAGGACGCGCCGTACTTGCGGCGCGTCGTCCACGACAAGAATCGTTCCAGATTTCATGGCGCATCGCTCCGCACCTGTTCGCACGGGAGCGTAAAAGAAAATACCGAGCCGTGGCCGCACTGGCTGGTAACGCCGATGGTGCCACCGTGAGCGGCTACGATGGCCTTCGCGATTGGCAATCCCATGCCGGTACCCTGCACCAGATAACGCTGATTCTTGCCGCGATAAAATTTGTCGAAGATGAGTCCGATTTCCATCTCTTCGATTCCCGGCCCGCTGTCCGCCACGCTGGTCGAGAGAAAGTTGCCGCTGGCTTCAACCGTGATGGTAATTGGCTTGTCCTTCGGGGAGTAAGCATCGGCATTTTCGATCAAGCGGACCAGGACATCTTTTATGCGATCTAGGTCTGCAAGCACGCGCGGAAGCCCGGAAGCGACGTCAACACGAATCGGTCTGCCGCCGAGGGCGCTCTTGCAATGCGAAAGGGCTGCGGAAACAATTTCCTTCATCGCGTGGGGTGCGAGGTTCAGCTCGAACTCACCGGCATCCAACCGGGCCATTTCGGCAGCGTCGCCGACAAGTTGATTCAGGCGGTCGCACTCTTCGTTGATGACGGTCAGAAGTTCGCGCTGCTGGGCCTCTGGCGAATTCTCGGTGGAAAGGAGGCTGGTCACGGAAGCCTTAATCGAAGTAAGAGGTGTGCGGAAATCGTGCGTAACGGAATCGAGCAGAGCGGACTTCAAGCGCTCCCCTTCGCGCGTGGCTTCGGCTTTGCCAAGCTCTTCGACGGCCCGCGCGCGTTCGAAGGCAATGGCGATCATGGAGCCCAGTGCTTCCAGGGTCTGCCGGGAAAGCAGCCTCCCCGAAATGCCGAGGCTTCCGATCGGACGGGTTCCCATGCGGACCGGAACGAAACAGAGGCTTCGGCCTGCGTCACGAAGGGGTTCTTCCCGCGCAGTGGCCCCCTTGAGCTCTTCGTCGGCGAAATGCGGGGAGGCCCCGGAGTGATAGAACTTGTTTTTACTCTCGAGGTAAATCGCCGCCGCGCCTACTTCGAAGGTTTCCACAATATGATTGGGAATCGCATTGAGCAGCCTGATGACGTTGCCCGAGACGAGCAGTTGCTGGCTGAACGCATAGAGCCGCTCGATCTCTCTGCGGTGCTGCTGCGCTTCATCGGCCTCTCGGCGGGCGCGTGTCGCCAGTTGGCTTGCGATGAGAGACGTCGCTAAGAATGCGAAGAGCGCAGCCCAGTTTCGGGGATCGGCGATGGTAAACGTCCCCACCGGCGGCAGAAAGAAATAATTGAACGCGAGCATGGCGGCGACGGACATGAACGCGGAAACCACAAAGCCCCAGACGGTGGAAACTGCTAGAATCGCCAGAAGAAAAGTCAGCGCGACCGTGGTTTGATTGACGGTAACGATTCTGCCGTAAAAGAACGTAATTCCGATGACGATAGCGAGCGCCAAAGCGCAGTGCAGAGCGCGAATCGGAAGGCGGCGGAACACCGAGGTATTCTAGCCTAGGTACCTCGCTGCCGCTGACGGAAGACGAATAATGCCCAAGAAACCCGAAGACTGGCTGGAGAAAGTCGCACCCCCCGAGAAGCCCAAGGGTATTTTCAAGCTTTTCCTCGGCTATGCCCCCGGTGTCGGCAAGACCTACAGCATGTTGAGCGAAGGCATTCGCCGCCACGGCCGCGGCGAAGACGTCATCGTCGGCTTCGTTGAAACACATGGCCGCAAAGGCATCGCGGAGCTGCTCCCGATGCTGGAAGCGGTCCCAAGACGCGAGATTGTGTATAAAGGCACCATTTTTGAAGAGATGGACGTGGACGCCATCCTTGCCCGCCACCCGGCAGTCGTTCTGGTGGATGAACTCGCCCACACGAACATCCCCGGCAGCAAGCATCGCAAACGCTATGAGGATGTTCAGGAGCTCCTCGCAGCTAAAATCGACGTTCTCTCCACGCTGAACATTCAACATATGGAGAGCCTGGCGCCCACCGTTCGCACCATCACTGGAGTGACAGTCCGCGAAACCGTTCCCGATTGGGTGCCCCTGATGGCAAACGAGACCGTGATGGTAGACCTTACTCCGGAAGCGCTGCAAACCCGAATGGAGCGTGGGGATATTTATTCGCAGGATAAAGTCCATCAGGCGCTCCAGAATTTTTTCCGGCGAGGCAATCTGATCGCCTTACGCGAGCTGGCTTTGCGCCAGGTGGCCGAACAAGTGGACCGCAGCCTGGAATCCTACATGACGGCAAAAGACATACACCAGAACTGGCCCGTTCGCGAGAGACTGGCTGTCTGCATCAGTTCGAATCGTGCCGCACAATACTTGGTCGCACGGGGCGCGCGCATGGCAAGACGGCTGGATGCGGAGCTCTATGTCGTCCACGTCGATGCGGGCAGGGATGAACAGGGAAACAATCCGAAGCTGTTAGAAGCGAATATCCGCTTTGCGGAAGACCTGGGCGCGAAGGTCGTCCGGCTGCGCGGCAAGAGCGTCGCGGATGAGATGGCTGAATTAGCCAAGGAAAAGCACATCACGCAGGTCATTTTCGGCCGTTCCGCCGTGAAGGGCTTGCGCAAACTCTTATATCTTTCCGCCATTCACCGCTTTCTCCGAAAGGCCCCCTTTGTGGACGTTCACATCGTCACCCACGAAGAAGAGTAAACGGACCAACCTCTGCGCAAACAATCGGCTCCCCTCGCGATTGCGGATCGGCCCACGTTCCGCCATGACGCGCTTGAGAATATTCGCGCTCTGCTTTTCCGCTTCCTGCACGCAGAGGGCAAAGCGCGGTCGCTGTTCAGCCGTCACCTGGCCGTAGGAATTTGTCTCGCGAGACGCCGATGTCGAACAACGAGCGTGACGCAAACGAGGCCGAGGGTCCCTTTCGGAAAAACTTGGCCTCCTATTGGCAACCGGTAAAATTCAGCGTCGCTGCCGTCACTGCAGGGCTTGGTGGAACTCCCAGCGGCTCTCCGCCGAGCGTTTGATTCACCGATTCCGATGTTGGCGAGCAGGTCGGAGTTCCCATGCTCGTCGGCGCGAACGCCTGGCCTTCAACGGTGTAGTTTGGATTTCCGGCCGCCGGAATGCTGAAGGCGAGAGTTCCCGAGTTAAACACGCCAACGCTCGCATTGCTCGCCGGGACAAACAGTGTATAGGACGCGCAATCGGCTCCTGCCGGTGCGCCCGCGGGGCAGCCCGTTGTGGAAGCAACACTGACGTTCTGCGTGGATGTGCCTTCGAGTGGAACGGTAAGCTCGCGCGTCACGCTGCCCGAGCTCAACTGAAAAGAGATCGTTTGCAGCGCGCTCAATGCGGTGTCGATGCTCCCGCCCAATGCGGTGATCGCTCCCTGAATGGCGCCCGGCCCGGTGCCGGAAGGGCCGATCTCGGCGAATAGCGGAATATTGCTGAGCTTCTGTCCGCCGGGTATGCCAACCGCAATCGTCGGGTTATAAGCGACGCCCGAACCATTTACTGCGTCCGCGACTACATCAAACGTGGCGTTCGCCGGAAGCGGGCAGAAATCGAAGTTTCCATTCGAATCGGCTGCAGCCTGCTCCAGGATGCGATCGATTCCGCCACTGTCCGGCTGCTCGACCGCTACCAGCGCGGTTCCGCCGACAATTGGATTCGTCGTGCCGCTGACAACGACATTGCCGCTGATCCCCGTGCGGTTCGGGCTGACTTGCTCCGCAGTTAGAGTCGGCTTGAGGCGAAATTGGCCGTTGCCTTGCTCGATGATCGAGGCACATGTATTGAAATCGATATTCAAATCCACCGTTTGTCCATCCGCCACGGTGATCGGCCCGCCAACGATTTGTCCCGGCGGGATTTTTAGCCCCGTATTCGCCTGGCTCGAAAGGTTGAGTTCATCGACACTGCCGTCTGCCAGCACGACGCAATTGAATCCCATGCTTCCGCAGGCGTTTGCAGTCGGGACCGGCCCGTTTCCTCCGCTGTTCGGAACCAGGATGAGCCGGATTTGCTGATATGTGCCGGCAGGCAGGCTGTCATTGGAGCCCAAGTTCGCCAGCAAGCAGGTGGTCGCGGGCTGGCTCAACAAGTCAATTTGCATTGGCTGAGAATTTAGCTGAGGCGCAAGCTCCTGCCAGCCCCCGGAGCCATCTGTTGCGTCGGAATTCATGTTCGCCTGGACTGAATTGATGGTCACATACACGTGCTCGAAATTCCCAGTCGGGACAGCACAGCTTGCGGGATCCGTCATGCTCACGATGATGGTGCCCATGCCCTTCAGGGGAGTCACGGATCTGTTCGAAGAACAGC
>DATLTU010000042.1:0-34363 GCA_035533415.1 Candidatus Limnocylindrales bacterium | reverse complement strand
CACCCGGAGCGCTTCGTGCGAAGCGCTCCGAAACCACACCAACTCCCCGGCGAAGTCTGGATCAATAAGCCGGACCAGCACACATGAAAAGCTCACTAAATTCCGTGAGCACCTGTCTCAAAGTCGTTGACACGCGCCGGGATGACGTAATGAAGCGGCTGTTGTCAGCCGATGTTCTTACCATCCTCAAAGGCTTTCCTGAGCCTGTCCGCGATTTCTTTCTCAGTAAGCTCTTCGCTTTGCTGAAGAGCGGAGATTTTTGCATCTGCCCACTTTCCGATGACATGCCCACACGCTTGGCACGCGACGATAAAGGATTCATCAGGATTATCTGGAATCCCGAGGTTGTTACTGCCGCACTCGCCGCAGCGCAACGTTATCGGGACATTCTGGCTGTCCAAGGCAGGCTGTCCTTTCGCATGGGCAATTCCGATGCCGAATCGTACCACAAATCGGGGTCAGTAAATTAAATTGGGATAGCAAATAAAAAAGCAGCATAACAAATCATTGGCCCGCAACGTTCGGTATCTTCTCCATGCCAACAATGAATCGACTATTTTTATTCAAGATTTCAAAGTGTCCACACTCTGGACAGACCACTAAAGCGTGCGTTCCAGTTGTATAGGCACCCCCTTGGCCCTCTAAAGGCAGGTCAATGGACACGCTTCGATATTTGTTGATTTCAACTTTGCACCGCAGGCAATTTATTGCCATGCTAATCTCCTTAAAGTGAGGTGGAAAATATGCAAGAACGTATATCACTATCAGAGCAAATTGCAACAGGTGGTACATATCATCGAATCAAATCCGAGGATTGGCTGCGCATACAGGAATTGTTTGTGGCATCCTGCGCCAGCAATTCGGATGCCGAATCGCACGAAATCTCAGGCCCGTCAAATTCAAACTGACCCACTACCCCATATTGAGCACTGCCGATTCCAATTCGGTGTCCGCCAATTGGCCTGCTTGGCCCAATGGTTGAAATAGCTCGCCAGATGTCAACAGATCGGAGTAGGTCCCCACGAGCGTATAATCGTCGAGATAAACGTTCCCGCCCATCCCGAAAAGTAGCACTGGATTGGTCGGATCGTTCGGATCGTAATCTCCAATCGGAACAATTACAGTCGGAGTCACGGAGAAACGCGGGAGATGAAGCGATAACGACGGAACGCGCGCAATTTCTCGAGCAGTCAAGGCCGTCGTTGTCACGCGCATGCATTTTTCGCCCCAGAGGCAAACGAAAAATTATCGCTAGATACGAAACGAGTTCCAAACGCAACGCGCGCGATGAAAATTCCGTTCCCGGAGACGTTTTCAACAGTTGTGTTGAAAACCTTGTGGAAAAATTTGGCTGCATCATTCATAAGCACGGGGAATTCAATCGCGTAATGCGGTTTGCACTAAACCAGGGCAACTCTTCGCGGAATTTCGAGCCATCACCTGATAAATAATTTCTGAACGTTTGGCAATACGCGAAAAAGTTCCGCCGGAGCAAGTTCAGTACCAATTCGCGGGAGGTTTCAGCTTAATCCGTATGGTTTCCTTCTCTTTGTCCAGCAGGTAGTGCTGTCCAAAGGGCTGCCAGTTCGGTTTGACCACCTGGATGATCACGTCGATGCGCGGCACGCCAGTGACCACCGCGACTCCCGCGAGATCCGTTTTCAAATCCAATTCGATTTTTGCCGGATGGCGCAGAAAGCGCGGCTGCTGGTAACGCACGTAGACGCTGGCGTTATCGATGGGCCGATTTTGGGGGCCTGCGGTGACGACAATTCGTAGCGCGGTGACCAGATTCTCTTTATCCGGCTTTGCTCTTTGTTTTTTTGGCGCCGACCAGCCCAGCGCGGCACTCGCCGCTACCATGATGACAAGTCCGCACGCGAATCTCCCGAACCGCCCGCCTCGCCCAAGATGACCCGTGCTCATAGCCGCGCGACCGCCTCCCCATCACATTCTATATCATAATTTTATCAAGCCATGTCAGACCGTACCAGGAACATCGGCTTCGATGCACGCGAGCGGCCGCTGCGATGCATTTGATTCGGCGTCTCCAGAACGCGGAACGCGCGCTTCCGCTGGCAATTGACTGTCCCCGCCGTGTGCGCTACCTTCAATCGTGATTTTGCAGCGATCCTAGCCGCTTTCCCATGTGCATTTTGGCGTTTTTATACCGGCGGCAGATGCCGCGCAAGCGAAATTGCGACGCGCGCAAAATTACACCGGCGCAGCGCGATTAGCTTCGGTTCAAAAACAGCAAGATTAAGGAGAACTCACGATGGGATTTTCGACCGACGCGATTCACGTAGGCCAGGAACCCGATCCCTCGACTGGCTCCATCGTCGCGCCCATCTATCAGACGTCCACGTACGTTCAGGAAGCCCTCGGCAAAGACAAGGGCTTCGACTACGCGCGCACGAACCACCCGAATCGCCAAGCCCTTGAACGCACAGTGGCTAAGCTCGAAGGCGGGATTGCCGCATACGTCTTCACTTCGGGCATGGCGGCGATCGATGCGGTCTTTCGGCTGCTGCGTCCTGGCGACCACGCCATCCTTTCGCGCGCCGTCTATGGTGGCGTATACCGCCTGACGACTCAATTTCTGGTGCAGCTTGGGATGGAGTTCAGTTTTATTGACACGTCCTGCATGGAACAGGTGCAGCGGGCGCTACGCCCATCGACCAAAATGATTTACGTCGAGACGCCGACGAATCCGACGATGATCGTCACGGACCTTGCCGCGGTGGCGGCACTCGCGCGCGAGAAGAATCTCACGATGGTAGTGGACAACACGTTCTTGAGCCCGTATCTCCAGCAGCCGCTCGCACTTGGCGCGCATATCGTGGTCCATTCCATGACGAAGTATTTGAACGGCCACAGCGATTGCATCGCGGGCGCGGCGATTTTCTCGCGCAAGGAAGACGCGGAGAAGATTTATTTTCTTCAGCGCTCCGCTGGAGCAGGCCTTGCGCCCATGGATTGCTTCCTGGTGTCCCGTGGAATCAAGACTTTAGCCGTGCGCATGGATCGTCACAATACGAACGGCATGGCCATGGCCAAGTTTCTGGAATCGCATCCCAAAGTGCAGCGCGTGATTTATCCCGGACTTGCGTCGCATCCACAACATGCGCTGGCTCAAAAGCAGCAGCGCGGATTCGGCGCGATGCTTTCGTTCGACGTAGGCAGCATCGACGCGGCCCGCAAGTTGCTCAATCACGTGAAGCTCTGCTCGCTTGCGGAGAGCCTTGGCGGCGTCGAAACGCTCATCTCGCATCCCGCGTCCATGACGCACGCCTCCATTCCCGCCGACGTGCGCCAGCAGATCGGCATTTCCGATGGTCTAGTACGGCTCTCCGTTGGCATCGAAGACGTCGAAGACCTGATCGCCGACCTCGGCCACGCCCTCGCCCAAATCTAGCGTGCAATCCCGCTTGGCGTGCCCTGAAGGCAAACTCGTTGTGCCAAATACCGGGAAGGCGTACCATTCGCCAGTCGGAGGCATAAATCGCAAATTTCAGGTGAGCACTCTCCTTCCCATGAGAAATATTTCCATCTGCTCAGTGCTTGCTGTGCTATCGGTTCTCGCTCTGCCTT
The DNA here is from genome assembly GCA_035533415.1 of Candidatus Limnocylindrales bacterium. GTDB lineage: Bacteria > Acidobacteriota > Terriglobia > Acidiferrales > UBA7541 > DAHUXN01. Next base: position 30,772 of record DATLTU010000042.1, on the reverse strand, counting down.
TCGCGGCTTGCGCCCGCGGCCGATCCGCTAAAGACGCGACCGCGCGCGCCCGGGCTACAGCACTGTTTGCGAAGGCGCTCGCCCTCAGCGACCTGCGCGCCCGAGCTCGCCGCCCTTTGAACTGCGCGGTACGATCCGCGTGCCTCAGCGCAACCACAAGGATGTTACGGGCACTTATCTCCTGAAGTGGGTCTCGCCCGAAAAATGGCGCGAGGAGATTCATTTCTCCGGTTACACCCGGATTCGCGTCGGAGGGAAGAACCAATACTGGCAATCACGCAGCACTTCCTACGAAGTCCAGCCTGTTTTGGAATTAGATGCGGCGCTGGACTTTTCCGAGGAGCTCCACGTTTTGGCGAACCCCTCCGCCATGACAGACCTGAAGAGCGTAAAGCTACATCAAAGGAAAGTGGAAGGAACCAGGTCGAACTGCGTCACCCTGATACCGAAAGAGCAGCTCTACGCCCCCGATTATTGTTTTGATCCCGGCAACGGAATGCTTGTGAGCGAGAAAGCGGCCTACGATGAATCCTTCGAATTGTCCGAATTCACCCCTTTCGGCGGAAAGCTCTTTCCGGGGAACATTCGCATCAAAGAAAGTTCGGACGCGCCAGTCACGTTTATCGTGAATTCGATATCGCCTTTAGGAAGCATAGACCCAGCGGATTTTCAACCTGTCGCCGGCGCGACTGCTTGGCCTTACTGCGATAATCCGGATGCACTGCCGAAAATCAGTCGGCAAGTTGTTCCCCACTATCCAGTGAATGAAAGACTCGCCCATATACAGGGCGCGGTCTTTGTTTATGGCGTGATTGGTGCGGACGGGCGGCTGCACAATCTCAAGGTCCTCACCGCGCCCGACAGTGGTCTCGCCAATTCCGCTGTCACAGGTTTGGAGCAGAGGGAGTATGCTCCCGAGACTTGTCACGGCACACCCGTGCCGGTCGAGACTCTCCTCAAGGTGGTCTATCAACTCGGGGAATAATTGTCTGCAGTCCGTGGCTTAAAAACACATCGAGCTGGCCTGGCAGATACCTTATTTATCGTTGTCACCTCTTCCAGTTGGCCTGACCGATTCCGCGATCCATTGAAGGTAGGCGTGCGACCCTCCCACAATCGGCAGGGCGATAATTTCCGGCGTGTCGTAACTGTGCAGGCGGCGAATTTCGCGTTCGAGCGCAGAAAATCTTTTGCGCGTAGTCTTGACGAGCAGCAATATTTCCTTCGCGGTTTCCACTTTGCCTTTCCAGCGATAAATCGACTGGACGGGCGCGGCGGAGATGTTCACGCACGCTGCCAAGCGCGCGTCGACGAGCCTGCGCGCTATGCGCTTCGCCTCTTTCGCGTAACCGCACGTCACCATCACCAGAATTGTGTTCGTCATGCTGCGCTCCATTCCCTGTTGCGTCGCTATTATCTCTTCCGCTGTCCTTCCTTTCGCCGATGCATTGCAGCCACGCGGCAAGATACAATAGCGGACGCATGACGAGCAACGCGATCCACTTTGGAACATCGGGCTGGCGCGGAATCATCGCGGAAGATTTCACGTTTGGCGGCGTTCGCATCGCCGCCGCAGCTATCGCCGACCACGTTCGCAGCCACACGAAAAATCCAACGCTGCTCGTCGGCTACGACACACGTTTCTTTTCCGAGGAATTCGCGCGCGCGGCGGCCGCTGTGCTCACGGCCGAAGGCTGCCGCGTGCTGCTCTGCGCGCAGCCGACGCCCACTCCCGCGATTGCTTTCGAAATCCTTCGGCGAAAGTTGCAAGGCGCAATCAACATCACGGCGAGCCACAATCCGGCCGCGTACAACGGACTGAAGTTTTCCGGCCCGGATGGCGCGCCAGCGTTGCCCGAAGCCACCCGCGATATTGAAGCGCGCGCGAGCAAATTATCGAATCGAGAGTGGAAGGCTCCCGCGCACAACGCAGCGCAGGAATTCGAAATGGCGGACCTGCACGAAGCGTATCTCGCGCGCCTCGGCGAGCTGGTGCGTTTCGACGTCATCGCGTCGTCACAACTTTCCTTTGCCTATGACGCGCTGCACGGCTGCGGCGCAGGCTGGCTCGACGCCGTCCTCGAACATCACGGAATTCAAGTTCATTCGATTCGCACCGCGCGCGACGTTCTCTTCGACGGTTCCGGGCCTGATCCTTCCGAGGAGAATCTGAAGCCGCTCGTTCAAGCCATCGCGGAAACAAAGGCCAGCGTCGGGCTCGCCACGGACGGAGACGCGGATCGATTCGGCATTGTCGACCGCGACGGCAGCTTTATTTCGCCGAATCATATTCTCGCGCTTGTCTTCGACTATCTGATCGAGTCGCGCGGATGGAAACTCGGCGTCGCGCGCAGCGTGGCAACGACGCACTTGCTGGACGCCGTCGCGCGCCATTACGATGTGCCTGTTTTCGAAACACCGGTCGGATTCAAATATATCGGTCCGTTCCTCGAACGCGATAAAATCACGCTCGGCGGCGAGGAAAGCGCGGGCATGACGATTCGCGGCCACGTCCCCGAGAAAGATGGAATTCTCGCGTGCCTGCTGGTGGCGGAGATGATCGCGGCGCGGCGCGAATCGGTCGGCGAGCAATTGCAGGATTTATTTCGCCGCGTGGGACGCGCGTATTGGCCGATTCGCGTGAATCTTCATCTGGCGCCGGGTATTATTGCCGGCCTGGCGAAAACTTTCGCAAGCACGAGTTTCAAATTCGCGGAGCGTCGCATCGCGCGCACGGATCGCACGGACGGACTAAAATTGATTTTTGACGATGAGTCGTGGGTATTATTGCGGCCTTCGGGCACCGAGCCGCTGGTGCGCGTCTACGCCGAGTCGCAATCTCTTGCGGAGTCCGCGAAAATCGCCGAGGACGCGCGTCAGTGGGTCACGGCATGAATATAAATAATATGCGCATCAACCCGGAGAGCGTGCGGGGCTTTTTTCGCCACAATGGACGCTATTTCTTCGCGCTGGTTTTTTTTCTGCTGCTGCTGCAGGACGTTTTCGGCGCGCATGGCTTGATGGCCATGCATCGCTCGAAAGACCAGATTCGCACGGTGCAGACGCAACTGCAGCAGCTCGATCAGGAAAATCAGGAGCTGCAGCGGCGCATCCACCAACTGAAGACCGATCCATCGGCCATCGAAAAAATCGCGCGCGACCGCATGGGGCTGGCGCGTCCGGGCGAATTGATTTTTCGCATTCCGGATTCGAAAAACGGCCACACCTCGCAGATCTCGCCGCCGCCCTCGGCTGCCAATTCGTCAGCGTCTCCCAAGAATTAATTCAGCAGGCTTTTGAAACGGATACGCATTCGCGCAGCGCGAGAGATGGCTTTAGCTCTGCGATGCGGGGCGAATCGTGCGGCGGAATCTCTGCATGATTTCCGCGCCGCGGCCTTTGGCGTAAACGCGGGCCGACGCGAGCAGCGTCATAGCCACAAAAATGATGAGGAGGCCGAGCGAAGCGGTGGCGATGCTCACTTCGCGCTTCGGCAAAATCGAAAATCTGCCATACACAAATTCAATGTGCACCCAGTAAACGAGCAGCGACGCCTGCCCCATCGTGATGATCGGGTTAAAACCCCACTGCCCCGCCCCCCATCGGCACCACGCGTAACTGAGCGGTACGATGAGCATCAGTACGCCGACGCGAATCAGAAGGAAGTTGGGACTCGTGTGCCAGAAATCGTAGACCGCGTACAGGCGCACGGGCAGCGAATCAAACCACAAGCCGAGCGCGCACAAAATCGCGCCCGCGGCGCCCGCGATCAGCGCGGCCTGCGCTTGCTTTTCGCGCGCCCAATCGCTCATCAGGAAAAATCCCGCCGCTAAGCCCGCGAACGCGAATGCTGTCCAGGGAAAAATCGGGAAAAGCCACGGTTGCGGTTTGCTAAGGTTGTGGCATCCATTGATATAGGATTCGAGAAACCACGGGAGCCAGCGCGGCTGCCATGTGGTCCACAGCGGAGGCGTGGCCAGCGCGATGCCTGCCGCGACCGCGCCCGCGAGCATTCCGTTCGTCGGCCGGCGGCGCGCGAACCGGCAAACCACGCCCATCAGCATCATCGACACGCCGATCGTGTTTAGAATATCGACGCGGAGCAGATCCGTCCACGGCGACCAGGGATAGCCGAGCGCGAATTCCTGCACGCGGAAAAGCAAACCCAGCGCGAAAATCTCCGCGCCGCGCCGAATGGTTGTCGCAGCAATCGCATTCGCCGACGCGCCCTTCTGCCGCATCCGATCCGTAACCAGCGCGAAAGAAATTCCGGCGAGAAAAAGGAAAAGCGGCGCGGGCAGAGTCCCGCCGAGTTGCGACCAGCCGAAGAATTTTGTTTTTCGCGCCGCGGGACTCAGCCACGAGTCGTAGCAATGCGTTTGGAACATCAGCACGCACGCCAGGCCGCGCATCCAGTCGATGTAGGCGATTCGTTGTTTTACCGGCAGTGCCATCGGTGGAAAAGCATCGCTTGACTCACTCGCGCAAAGCAAGGAGGTTCTGGTAGGGGGAAAGGCTCGACCCTACGAAGGAATTTTTCTGTAGGCGCGGCCTTCAGGACCGCCCTGAGGCTTTGCCTCTACCGCACGACGCCCGCAACGGGACTAGAAGCGGTCGCATACAATTTTTTTGCGATGCGGCCGGCGAGAAAGGCCTTGCGCCCCGCTTCGACGGCCGCGCGCATCGCCTCCGCCATCAGGACAGCGTCCTGCGCGCCCGCGATCGCCGTGTTCATCAACACGCCGTCCGCGCCAAGCTCCAGTGCAATCGCCGCGTCGGAAGCCGTGCCCACACCCGCATCGACGATCAGCGGCACTTCCGTGATACGCTCGCGCAAAATCCGCAGGTTCGCCAGATTCTGAATCCCCATCCCCGAGCCAATCGGCGCGCCCAAAGGCATCACCGCCGCCGCGCCCGCGTCGACCAGCTTTCGCGCGACAATCAAATCGTCATTCGTATACGGCAGCACGACGAATCCTTCTTTCACCAGCGCTTTCGTCGCGCGAAGCAATTCCTCCGTCTCAGGAAAAAGCGTTTGCTCGTCGCCGATGACTTCGAGCTTCACCCATTCCGAGAGTCCCGCTTCGCGCCCCAGGCGCGCCGCGCGAATCGCTTCGTCCGCCGTGTAGCATCCAGCGGTGTTCGGCAGGATGAAAAGTTTCTTGCGGTCGATATGATCGAGCAGCGATTCCTTCGTGCGATCCGTTAAATTGACGCGGCGCACGGCGACCGTCACGATTTCCGCTCCCGAAGCTTCGTGCGCCCGCGCCATTTCCGGCAGCGTGCGGTATTTTCCCGTTCCCACAATCAGGCGCGAACGAAACGCGCGTCCCGCAATCACCAGATGATCTTCCATGCCATGGCTCCTTGCTTCCTATTCTAGCAAAATGCGCGCGCAGCGGCGCGCTGTGGCAACCGGGGATGCAAAAATCAGATATGCGCCTGAGGCTTGGGGTCTTCCACGTCGGCGTAGAGTTGCGCGATCGCGTCCTGGTGGCGCTCCTCGACGACGCGCCGTTTCAGCTTCATCGTGTACGTCAATTCCCCGCTGGCGAATGTGAAATCCTTATCGAGCAGCGCGAATCGCTTGGGCTTTTCGTATTGCGCGAGATTCGCGGTGAGGCGCTCGACTTCGCGCCCAATCAGGTCGCGCACCCAGGAATCGGCGGAGATTGTTTCCGGTGGCGCAACTTTGATTCCTTCCGCGCGCGCCTTGGCTTCAATGTTCGCGAAATTCGGCACAATCAGCACCGATACGAATTTGCGCCTATCGCCGACCACCATGGCGTTCGAAATATACGCGCTCGATTTCAATTTGTTCTCGATGGGCGCGGGAGCGACGAATTTTCCGGCTGCCGTCTTCAACAGCTCCTTTTTGCGGTCGGTGATCACCAAATATCCATCGGCATCCAGATGGCCAATATCTCCGGTGCGTAGCCAGCCGTCATCGGTGAGCGCCTCGCGCGTCGCGTCCGGTTTGTGGTAGTAGCCCTGCATGATATTCGGGCCGCGCGCCAGAATTTCGCCGTCCTCGGCGATTTCTACTTGGCAATTCTGAATCGGACGGCCCACAGTGCCGACTTTGTTCGATTCGGGAGTGTTCGTCGAAATCACGGGCGACGATTCCGTCAGGCCATAGCCCTGATAAATGCTCACGCCTACGGACCAGAAAAATTCCGCCAGCTCTTTCGCCAGCGGCGCGCCGCCGGAATAAAACACCCTCATGCGTCCGCCGATTCCTTCGCGGATTTTCGAATAGACGAGGCGATTAGCCAAAACCCATTTAAGTTTCAGGATCACTGATGGCGGCTTTCCATGCGCTTTCCACGGCACAGCCTCTTCGGCGACGCGCAGCGCCCAATCGAAAATCGCGCGCTTCACGCCGGTTTCCTGGTGGCCTTTTTCCAGAATGTTCGCGTACGTTTTCTCGAAGACGCGCGGCACAGCCGCGGCAATCGTGGGGCGCACTTCCAGGAGCGCCTTCGCCGCGTCCTCGATTTTTTCAAGATAGGCAACCGTGACACCGTGAACGAGTGCGGTGTAGTCGAATGTACGCTCGTAAACATGTGAGAGCGGCAAGAACGAAAGCTGCAGGTCATCGGCGAAATATCCGATCGCCGCGGTGGCATCGATCAAGTTGGACGTGAGATTCGAATGCGTCAGCATCACGCCCTTGGGCACGCCGGTGGTGCCCGACGTGTAAATCAGCGTAGCGAGTTGCCGCGGCTTCACTTCGGAGGCGCGACGCCGGTATTCCGCGACGTCCTGATCATTCGCCGCCTCGATCAGCGCCGCGTAATCGAGGAACTCTCCGCGGAATTCCGCGGGCGCGCCGACGGCGATGATTTTCTCGAGCGCAGGAATTTTCTCGTGGCACGCCGCAAGCTTCCGCGCCTGAGCCTCGCCTGCGACAATCGCCACTTTCACGCCCGCGTCGTTCCAGATGTATTCGAGCCTCTCCGGCGATTCATTGTAATAGATCGGCACATCGGCCGCGCCCAAGCCCAGCACCGCGAAATCCGCGACGTGCCACTCCGGACAATTCGGCGCGAAGATTCCCACCGTGTCGCCCGCCTTGACGCCCAGCGACGCGAGCGCCTGGGCGAGTCCCGCGATGCGCCGCAGCATCTCCGCGGACGAATACGCCTGCCAGCCGCTTGCGGCGCGGTACATTTGCGCGCGCGCGTTGGGATGCGGATCGATCGCGTCGAGGAAGCACTGCGTCAGAGTTGGATAACTCGCCGAATCAGTCATATTAGTTTCGCCACTCTAGCGCAGCGCCGCGGCTTCGCGCAACGCGTCAGTTTTTCTTTCGTTCGCTAGTCACTGGGTCGTTCGCTGATCGCCTTCACTGGCTCCTGGCCACTGACTACTGGCCAGCGGCAACTCGCCGCGCTACTATGGGCCTCTGGCGGGAGGGTCCATGCCGAAGCTGGCCACGGAAGACAGCACGACGTATCAGCCGATGCGCGCGCCGCGCGGTACGCAAATTTCCTGCAAGGGCTGGCAGCAGGAAGCGGCGTTGCGGATGCTGATGAACAATCTGGATCCCGAAGTCGGCGAGCGCCCCGAGGATTTGGTCGTCTATGGCGGACGCGGCAAGGCGGCGCGCAACTGGAAATGCTTTCACGCCATCGTGAATTCGCTGCGCAATCTCGAAAACGACGAAACGCTTCTCGTGCAATCCGGCAAGCCCGTGGGAATTTTTCGCACGCATCCCTACGCGCCGCGCGTGCTGATTGCCAACGCGAATCTCGTCGGGCACTGGGACGATTGGAAGAATTTCAACGAACTCGAACGCGCCGGACTGACGATGTACGGCCAAATGACCGCCGGAAGCTGGATTTACATCGGCACGCAGGGAATTTTGCAAGGGACGTACGAAACTTTCGCGGCCGCCGCGCGAAAACATTTTGGCGCGGGAGCCGATCTCTCCGGGAAACTCGTCGTCAGCGGAGGCATGGGCGGCATGGGCGGCGCGCAACCACTCGCGGCCACTCTCAATGGCGCGGCGTTTCTCGGCATCGAGGTCGATCCCGAACGCATCAAGCGTCGCGTCAAGACGGGCTATTGCGACGTGATGGTCAACGATCTCGACGAAGCGCTGCGCATCCTGAAAAACGCGGTGCGCAAACGCGAAGCCACCTCCGTGGGCCTGATCGGCAATTGCGCGGATTTGATTCCGGAGATGGCGCGGCGCGGCGTCGTTCCCGATTTGCTGACGGACCAGACCAGCGCGCACGATCCCATTGGCGGGTACATCCCGCAAGGCCTTTCGCTCACAGAAGCCAAGGAATTGCGCGAGCGCGATCCGGAGGCGTATCGCCAGCGCGCGATGGAATCCATCGCCAAGCACGTGGAAGGCATGCTCGCGCTGCAAAAAATGGGCGCGATTACTTTTGACTATGGCAACAACATCCGCACATTCGCGTTCGAGCAAGGCGTAAAGAACGCCTACGATTTTCCCGGATTCGTCCCGGCGTATATTCGCCCGTTATTTTGCGAGGGCCGCGGGCCGTTTCGCTGGGCCGCGCTTTCGGGCGAACCGTCGGACATTCATCGCACCGACCAACTGGTGCTCGAAATGTTTTCGGGGAATGAATCGCTGTGCCGGTGGATCAAGCTGGCGCAGAAGCGCGTTCATTTTCAAGGCTTGCCCGCGCGCATCTGCTGGCTCGGCTACGGCGAGCGCGACAAATTCGGCCTCGCGCTCAACGATCTGGTGGCGCGCGGCGAATTGAAAGCGCCCATCGTCATTGGCCGCGACCATCTCGATTGCGGCTCGGTCGCTTCGCCGTATCGTGAAACGGAATCCATGCGCGACGGCTCCGACGCCATTGCCGACTGGCCCATGCTCAACGCCATGCTCAATACCGCGAGCGGCGCAAGCTGGGTTTCGATTCACGACGGCGGCGGAGTTGGCATCGGCTACGCTGTGCATGCGGGCCAAGTGACCGTCGCTGACGGCACAAAGGAAATGGCCGCGCGCATCGAGCGCGTGCTCACGAATGATCCCGGCATCGGCATCGCGCGCCACGCCGACGCGGGTTATCCCGAGGCGATCGATTTTGCGAAGAGCCACAACGTTACAGTTCCGATGCTGTGAAGCGATAACCTTTCAATGGACGCTAAAATTCAATACGGCTTGCTCGCATTGATCGCGCTCTCGGTGATTGCGGCGATTGGCGTCACGATTCTGATCGCGCGCCGGCAGGATATTTCCCGCGCCGCGCGCCGCGCTTTTTTGCTGAGCAATGCCGCGCTCGTTCTGTGCCTCGCGGCCGCGGTGGCGGGATTCGTGGTGTATCCCGCGGCGCCGCGTTGGGGATTGTTCTTGGGAGGCGTGTCCGTCAGTTTGGTGATCGTTAAATTCGTGTTCGTGCGGCAATTCGCGCACCTGATTCGTCGCGAGCACCCGAGCGCGCGAAGCGCCGCGCTGCCCGAGGCCAACAAAGGGACCTAGCCATTCACGAATTTCGCTCGGATAATTTCGCAAGGAGGCTGACATGATCGTCATCACCGGAGCTACGGGAAACACGGGAGCGCCGGCAGCAGAGGCGCTGCTCGCAAAAGGCGAAAAGATTCGCGTCGTCGGGCGCGATGCCGCAAAACTCGAACGCTTCGCGTCCAAGGGGGCGGAGGCGTTCGTGGGCAACGCCGAAAACGCTTCTGAAATGCAGCGCGCGTTCGAGGGCGCCACGGTTGTGTATTTGGTGATCCCGCAGGCGCTGCACCGCGAGGACTTCCGCGACTATCAGGAGTGCATCAGCGACGCCTACGCCTCTGCCGTGCAAAAAGCCGGCGTCAAATTCGCGGTGACGCTCTCGAGCATCGGCGGACAAAACACCGGCAAAGTGGGACCCATCACCGGCCTGCATAACATGGAAGAAAAACTCAATCGCATTCCCGGCCTCAACGTTCTCCACCTGCGCCCCGCGACGTTCATGGAAAATCTACTGATGAGCATCGACGCCATTCGCATGATGAATGTGCTCGCGGGCGCTGCTCCCGCAGACACGCCAATCCCGACCATCGCCACGAAAGACATTGGCAGCTACGCCGCCACGCGCCTGGCAAAGCGCAATTTTTCCGGCCATTCGGCGCAGGAACTTCTGGGGCCTCGCGACGTGAGCATGAAAGAGACCGCGGCAATCGTTGGCCGCGCAATCGGCAAGCCCAATCTCGCGTACGTCCAAATGCCGCTGCCGCTGCTGGAATCCGCGCTCGCGAGCATGGGCCTGCCGAAAAGTTCGGCGGCGCTACTTGTGGAATTATGGAAAGCGGCAAACGAAGGAATGCTGGTGCCGCAAGAAACGCGCTCAGCCGAAAACACGACGCCAACAACTATCGAGCAGTTCGCCGAGGATGTTTTCGCGCCGCAATTCCTGCGCCACGCGGCTAAAGCGTAGACGTTAATTCGCGGAGCTATTTTTTAGCCAACTCGATGCGCGCTTGGGCAAGCTCGGGGCGATCCGCGCCCGGGCCGCAGATTTTCACGAGCGTTCGCAGATAGGTTTTCGCCTCGATGGGATTTCCGCTGAGCTGCGCGGCCTGCGCCGCGCCGTAGAGCGAGTCGAATCGGTTTGGCGATTCCGCCAGAGCGGCTTTGTATGCCACGAGCGCGTTGCGCGGCTGCTTCATTTCGAGCAGCATGTCCCCGAGCATTTCGCGCGCGGGCATCGCCAGCGAATCCACGCCTTCTGCTTCTTCCTGAGCTGCAGCCGCACGCAGCGTCTTCACCGCTTCGTCATTGTTGCCCTGCGCGTAATCGAGCCACGCTTGCGATTCCTGTTGCGATATGGAATCTCCAGACGCGCCACTGTAGTTCGAATTCTTCGCCGCCGTCGCGGATGTGAGCGCCGCCGCGAATTGCGACACCACCTGCTGCGCGCCCGTTGCGTTTCCGCTGCGCGCCGCGCCAATCGCGCGCGCCCAGTAGGTCACGTCGTCCGATTCGAGAGGTGTGCTAGGAATTGGCAACGCGGCCGCTGATGTCCATAGGTGCAGTTCGATGGCATTGCGCGCCGCAAACAGAGCCTGATGCTCCGCGATCTGTTGCGCGGTCGCTCCGGGCACATTCGCCGTTTCGGCAACCAACTGCTGCGCCAGAGCCGCTTGTCCGCTTTGCAGATAGGCGTAATCCAGAAAATCCATCGCGTGCAATTGATACGACGCCTGATTCTCGCCTGCCTGCGTCGCCTTCGCCGCGGCCGCCATGGACGCCAGATTCGAGCTGATCGAATCCTGCCACATCCCCAGGCGCGTGAAAATATGCGACGGCATGTGCAGCGCGTGCGCGGAATCGGGCGCGATTTGCGCGTAACGCCGCGCGGCTGCGAGGCCCTGCGGTGCAAGTTCGGGGGTATCCGCCGCGTGAATCAGATAGTGCGCCACGCCGGGATTATCCGGAGCTTCCGCAAAAAGCTTGTCCAAAATCCCAATCGCTTGTTTGCGATTCGCCAGTTGATCGGCGGGCTTGCCCTGGAGCGTGATCAGCGACAGCGCGTAAAACGCGCCGGCGTTCACGTCGTTCGGATACTTTTTGAAAATTCGTCCCATCCAATCGGAATACGCTTGCGTGCGCGACGCGCGAGAGAGCGCGGGGTTGTCCTGAAAGAAAACTCCCGCCGAAACGATGTACATGCGCTCGCGATCCGTTTTCGCGCGGAGATTCTGCGCCTCGATCGTGTCCGCAAGCCCCTGTTTCAGGGTGTCCGCGCTCGGCCAATCCCACAACTGGTGATAGAGCGACATCGCTTCTCCCCAGTACGCCATCGCGCAGGTTGGATCTTGCTGCGCCACCTGCGCGAACGTCTGCTCCGCTTGGTCGTATTGAAAATTATGCAGAAGCGCGAGGGCGTCATTGAATGTGGCTTGCGCCGGGGCCGTGCAGGAAATCGGAAAATTCACGCTGCCGAGCCCCTGGCCCTGCGCCGCCGCGGGCCGCGCATGTGCGAAGCGATCCGCCGCGCGCAGGCACGAAGCCGACGCAACAATGGCAACGGTTAAGAGAAGCAGACGCGTCATCCGCATGGCCGTATCACCTCGAATGCAATTTTACGCTGCTACCGCTTCCCCGTGTAGCCCGGCCCGTACAGGACCTTGCCCGGCAGCGCGTTCGTCATTTTTCCATCCGCAATCACGGGCACGCCGTTGACGAGAACGTAATCCATCCCCACGGAAAGCTGATTGGGATTTTCGTACGTTGCCAGATCGCGCACTTTCGCCGGATCGAACACGACGATGTCCGCCCACATCCCTTTTTTCAGCACGCCGCGATCGATCAAATGCTCGCGCTGCGCCGGCAACGCCGAAAATTTCCGAATTGCGTCCGGCAGCGTCAGCAAATGCTCCTGGCGCACGAATTTCCGGATGATTCGCGGAAACGTCCCGTACGCGCGCGGGTGCGCGTGCTCTTTTCCCAGCAGCCCGGTGGGCGACATGCCGCCGTAATCATTGTCAATCGAGACCCACGGCTGCTTGAGCGCGAGTTCGACATCGGGTTCGCTCATCCCAAAAACCGAGACATTCGTGAACGCCTTATCTTTGATGAGCAAATCGAAGATCGCGTCGATGGGATCTTCGTGCCACATCTTGGCAACGTCCGCAATCGTCTTGCCCTGCAGATTCTCGAGGTCCGGATTCTGCACCGAGCTGATCAGGATTCCCGACGGCCCGGAGACTTCCTGCCATTCGTTGTCCCACGCCGTGGTGCGGGTTTCCATATCCTTGCGGATGCGCGCGCGCATCGCGGGATTTTTCAGGCGTTCGAGCATCTTCGCGTCGCCGCCGTTGTGCGCCCACGGCGGAATGAACGCGGCCAGGTCGTTGTTCCACGCGGTGTAGGCATAGGTGTCCGCCTCGATGTCGACGCCTTCGCTGCGTTCTTTGTCAATGAACGCGACGACCTGCGGCATCTTGCCCCAATTCGGTTTTCCAGCGGTCTTGAGATGAAAAATCTCGACGGGGATGTGCGCTTCGCGCGCGATGCGAGCCGTCTCCGCCAGCGCCGCCATTTCGCCGTCGCCCTCGCTGCGCATGTGCGTCGCGTAAATCCCGCCGTACTTGGCGCTGACGGATGCGAGCGCGATCAGCTCGTCGGTAGACGCATACGGAGCGGGCGGATACTGCAGCGCGGTCGAAAGTCCGAGCGCGCCCTCGCGCATCGCCTCGGCGACCAATCCCTGCATCTTCGCGAGTTGCTCCTGCGTGGCCACGCGGTCCGCGTCGCCGATCACCACGCGGCGGACAATCGTCGCTCCCACGTAGGTTCCCAGATTGATTCCCATTCCCTGCTTCTGCAAACGCGCAAAATAGCCCGTGAACGTTCGCCAGTCCGGCGTGATGCCGTAATGCGCGAACTCCTCGCGAAAATCGGCGAGCGTGGCGTCGGTTTGCGGCGCAATCGAATCGCCTTCGCCGGTGATTTCCGTGGTGATGCCCTGGAAAATTTTCGAGGGCACATGCGGGTCCACCAGCATGGTGATCTCCGATTGGCCGAGCATGTCGATGAATCCGGGAGCCACGACGCGTCCCGCGGCGTCGATCACCTGCTTGGCCCGCGCGCGCGACAAATTTCCAATCGCCGCGATGTGCCCGTCGCGAATTCCAATGTCGCCCGCATACCACGGCGAGCCGGTGCCGTCGATGATGTGCCCGTTGCGTATCACAATGTCGTACGCCGGTGGCGCATTGTTTTGCGCCATGGAGGATCGCGCGCCGAGCATGGCCCATACGGCCGCCAGCGCGCCAACCGCGAGAATCGTCACCGCTACCGCAATTCGTCTCCGCATTTTTCCTCCGCAAAAATCGCAATCGCCCGCCGCAAATCGCGACCGAGTATACCGCGTCTGCCCGCCGGATGATTCCGCGGATTTTGCGCCGCGAATCCCGTGCGGCTCGTGCACGCAAATGCGATGCGCATGGTTGCGCGACGCGGCGCTTTTCAGTACCGTTGGCAGCGATAATGAAAACGCCCAATGCCGCAAGCGCGACCGGCTGGCTGATCACCGGCTGCGCCGAAATTCTTACGCTGCGCGGCGCCGTGCCTCGGCGCGGCCGCGCGCTCGCCGATTTGGGCATCATTCGCGATGGCGCGCTGCTGATTCGCGATGGGCGCATCGCTGCCGCAGGCCCGCGACGCCACGTCGAACGCCTGCGCGAATCTCGCCGCGCGCACAAGCTCGATCTCGGCGGCCGCGTGGTGCTTCCCGGCTTCGTCGACTCGCATACGCATCTTGTCTTCGCCGCGTCTCGCGCCGCTGAATATGAACAGCGCATCGCGGGAGCAAGCTACGAAGAAATCGCCCGCTCCGGCGGCGGCATCCTTTCGAGCGTGCGCCAACTGCGCCAGGCAACTTCGGCGGAGCTGAAGATATCCGCGCTCGCGCATCTTGCCGAATTCGCCGCGCATGGCACCACCACGATCGAAGCCAAATCCGGCTACGGCCTCACTTGGGAGAGCGAGCGCAAAATCCTGCTCTTGCTGCGCGAACTCGAACGCGAGCAGCCGCTCGAAATCGTGCGCACGTTTCTGGGAGCGCACGTGGTCCCGCCCGGATTTCGCGCTCCTTCGCGCAAACGCGCGGACGAGTACGTGGATTTGCTCTGCCGCCGCTGGATTCCTCAAGTTGCCGCCGAACGGCTCGCGGAATTTTGCGATGTCTATTGCGATCGCGGCGCTTTCAGTGTCGCGCAGGGCCGCAAAATTCTCACAGCGGCACGGGCGTGCGGCTTGCGTTTGCGAATCCATGCCGAGCAACTCGCGCGCACTGGCGCGGCGCGTCTCGCCGTGGAATTGCACGCTGCCAGCGCCGACCATCTCGAAAAATTATCCAGCGGGGACATTCGCGCGCTGGCTCGCTCGAATGTCACCTGCACGATGCTTCCCGGCTGCTGCTTCCATCTGGGCCTCGCGCATTACGGTCCCGCGCGCAAGCTGATCGACGCGGGCGCGATCGTCGCACTGGCCACTGATTTCAATCCCGGCACGAGTCCCACGGTTTCGATGCCGATGATTTTGTCGCTCGCATGCACGCAGATGCGCATGGCGCCCGGCGAAGCCATCGCCGCGGCCACGATCAACGCCGCGTATTCGTTGGGACGCGCGGATCGCCTCGGCTCGCTCGAAGTTGGCAAATTCGCCGACCTCGCCGCCTTCGGTGTGGCCAGCTACCGCGAGATACCCTATTATTTTGGTGTGAACCGTTGCTCGCTCACGATGAAGCGCGGCGAAATTATTTATTCGCGATTGCGCTGAATTGCAGGAGCGCACTGGGCCCGGCGGATGCGCGGCGTTGGTTTTTGGAATTACGAAACCGCGTTTCGAAACATTCCGAGTCGCGTAGGGTTAATTCATAACGAGGAAATGATCTCTGAATGACACGTCTGATCGAATGCGTACCGAATTTTTCCGAGGGACGCGACCAATCGAAGATTGACGCGCTGGTCGCCGCGATGCAATCAGTCGACGGCGTCTACGTGCTCGATCGCGAAAGCGACGCGGACCACAATCGTTGCGTGGTGACGCTGGCGGGCGAACCGGAACCGGTCGCCGAAGCCGCTCTTCGCGGCGTGGGAAAAGCGCTCGAGCTGATTGACCTCACCAAGCATTCCGGAGCGCATCCGCGCCTCGGCGCCGCCGATGTGATTCCATTTATTCCTGTCGACGGCGTTTCCCTTGAGGAATGCGCCGCGCTGGCGAAAAAAACCGGCCGCGAAATCTGGGAACGCTATCGCATCCCTGTTTATTTTTACGAAGCCGCTGCGGCGCGCCCCGAACGCGCGAATCTCGAGAACGTGCGCAAAGGGCAGTTCGAAGGCATACGCAACGAAGTGCTGACAAATCCGGAGCGCGCTCCGGACGTTGGCGAAGCGCGGCTGCATCCCACGGCGGGCGCCGTAATCGTGGGCGCGCGAAAATTTCTGATCGCTTACAACATCAATCTGAACACGCCGGACGTTGAGATCGCGAAGAAGATTGGCAAGGCCATCCGCTTCTCGAATGGCGGCTTGCGTTACGTGAAAGCGATGGGCGTGGACTTGCACGCGCGCCACGTCGCGCAGGTCTCGATCAATTTGACCGACTACGAGCAGACGCCGATTCATCGCGCGTTCGAAATGGTTCGCAGCGAGGCCGCGCGTTACGGAGTTTCCATCATTGGCAGCGAAGTGGTGGGGTTGATTCCCAAGCGCGCCATCGAAATGACCGCGGATTTTTATCTGCAACTCGAGAATTTCTCAGCCGCGCAGGTTTTCGAGAATCGCCTGGCTGCCGCGTTTTCCGGAACGCCGGCCGGCGCGGACGCGGGAAAATTTGCCGCGCTAGCGCGCCCGTTTCTCGGCGCGGTCGCGGGGCCCACGGCGACTCCTGGCGGCGGATCCGTCGCGGCGCTTGCCGGAGCGCTCGCGGCCAGCCTGGCGCAAATGGTCGCGGTGCTTTCGAGCAAAAAGAAATCGCAAGCCGCGCATGCCGAGCAACTCAGCCGCGCGGCTGCCGAGATGCGCTCCGCAGCGGACAGGCTCACGCAGGCCATTGATCGCGACGCGGAATCCTACAACGCGGTTCTCGCCGCGTTTAAGCTGCCGAAGGATTCGCCCGAAAACGATCGCCGCCGAAATGAAGCGATTCAAGCAGCGACGTGCGGCGCGGCCGAGGTGCCCATGACCGTCGCCCGTAACTGTTTGGAAATTTATGGACGGCTCGGGCAACTGGAAACCATCTCCAGCGCTTCTATGCATTCAGACATTCAGGTCGCGCAGCTGATGGCCGTCGCGGGCGCTCGCGGCGCGCTGGCGAACGTGGCCATCAATCTGGATTCCATCACGGACGCGGTGTTCGTCCGAGAAATGCGCAAGCAGTCCGCTGAAATCGAATCGCACCTGAGAGCAGATGCGGTGCGCGCGTCACCCTAGAAAGGCAGGATTGAAACGTGAACTTTACCTTGCATCGCAAATGTCTCGCAGTGTTCGCGGCGATGGCGCTGGCTGCGGTCATGCTGCTTTCACTGCCCGCCGCGGCCAATACGCTCGGCACGGACATCATCGGCATGTTCCCGAAAGACATGAGCGAGTTCGCCTACGCCGATTTGAAAGAAGCGCGCCAACATCCGTGGTTTTTGCAGTTGCAGCAGCAAATGCTGCCGCCGAATTACCGGCAGTTCGAGCAGTTCCTGCGTTCGGCGGGCGTCGATCCGAATACGCAGATCGATGAGATCGCGTGGGGCGCGGTTTCGCCGACGGCCAAGCACCCGTATGAGCTTGCCGGCGTGGCGCTCGGCAGTTTTTCGCCCGATTCGACCGAAGCACGGTTCAAGCAGCAAAAAATTCCTCACTTCGAAGTGCACGGCTATACACTGTGGGCCTTCGGCAGCGGTTCCGGCCCAAACGATATTTTCTTTTTCTTCTTGGACAGCAGCACGGCCGCTTTCGGCCAGCGCGACATTCTGGAGAAGCTCATCACCGTGCGCTTTGGCGGCGCGGAAAGCTTGCTCAACAATTCGGAACTGTATCCGCTGATCAGCGCGGCCAACGGCAACGGAATGGTCTGGGCCGTGCTGGACAAAGCCAACACGCAGCTGGCGCTGAATCAATTGCTGCCGCAGGCGAGCCAGTTTCCGCAAGCCGCGGTGATCTTAAGTCGCGTTCGCAACATGGAAATTCACGTGCAGGCGAGCGACGGCATCGACGCGAAATTTGATGCGGTGTGCAATTCCTCGGATGACGCGAATCAGCTGGCGGCGATGATGCAGGGCGGAATCGTGCTGCGCCGGTATCAGATCCAGCAAACGAATCCCAGTTTGGCGGAGGTTCTCTCGAACGTGACGGTCAGTCCATCGGGCCGCCATCTCGACGTGGAAGTTCCCGCGACCAATGACCAGATCAGCGCCATGATTCGCGACCACACGTTCGCGCTGCCCATGTAGCTTGGTATTCGCGCTCCGGGATTTGAGTTTGCTCAGGAACGCGCGGAATCTTCGTGGAAGTACTTGACGAGCGTGGCGCGTGCGTGCCCGTTACTCGTATCGGGCTCGGCGTGGCCGGCGCATTTTCGACTTTCCGCTTCGCGCTCCGCGGGCGTAACGGCCGCGAATTTTCCCGCGAGCGAATCGAGTTTTTCACCGCGTGAACCTGGCCCGCCCGCCGTAGGCGAATTCCGCGGACCTTCCACGCGCACTTCGATGCGATCCTCGAAATCGTCGATGGTTACGGTGCAAAAAGAATCCGCGTTACCAAGGCGAGCTTCGTCGAGTTGAACCATTGCTTCGCGGCATGCCTTCTCGGCGGCCAGCGCCAAATCGATGCAATCCACGCTCTCGCCATGCCTGCTTCCGATGTGCTCGATCGCTCCGCGCACACCCGCCAGGAGGCGCTCATCCCGGGTAAGTCTCAGCTCTGTCCGCGTGGGTTCAGCGCTCACGATTGTCCGCCACGCGCACCTCGCAAGCTTCGCGGCAATCAGGACAGTAGTAGAGGCCGTCCTCGCACAGCCGCACGCCATCCTGCGACTGGCAATACGTGCAGTATTTCTCGCAACCGCATTGCGCCTCCGGTTTGTCGCACTGCACACACACAATCGGCCCAGCCATGGGACGCTCCGCGAAGTTCTGGCCTGAATATAGGTCATCGCAGCGCACGCAGCAAGCGCGTTTCTCTGTTTTCGTTCGCGTCTGCCAGCGCCAAGCGCGGAGGTTCAAGCTTGTCTGCGCTCGCGCGAGTCTACTTTGGCGCTATGGCGTCCGACAAATCGGCGGCCATTTGCGACGCCGATTTTTGCGCCTGCGTAGCGGCCTTCTGCGCGCGACGCGCCCACTGCTGGCCTTTGTCGAGGGCTGCGTCTCTGCCTGCTTTCACGCTGTCGAGCAAGTATTCTCGCGTCTCTTCGCCCGACTTTGGCGCCAGCAGCAGGGCCAGCGCGCCTCCTACACCAACTCCCGCTAGAAATGACGAAATGGTTTTCGTCCAGACATTTGTGCTCATGCCGCTTACCTCCGCGTAATGCGTTCACATTGATGGGTGGACCCAACTGACACCGGGAAGGAGACTGATGGACCGCCTCCTTCCCCTCGCTTTGCTTGGTGCTATTCAGTTAGCGCTTATCGTGCTGGCCGTGTTGGTCGCGATCTTTGTCTTTCTTCTCGCGATCTTCGTGACCTTGATTGCCTTGCTGCTCGTGTTGTCCCGGCTGGCCGTGGCTTCCGCCCTGTTGTCCGGGCTGGCCGTGACTGCCACCCTGCTCACTTCCAGGCCGTCCCTGACCTCCTTGCTGTCCGCCCTGTTGTCCGGGCTGGCCGTGACTTCCGCCCTGACCTCCCTGCTGCCCATGCTGGCCCTGGCTGCCGCCCTGCTCACTTCCAGGCCGCCCCTGACCTCCTTGCTGTCCGCCCTGTTGTCCGGGCTGGCCGTGGCTGCCACCCTGCTCACTTCCAGGCCGCCCTTGACCTCCTTGCTGTCCGCCCTGTTGTCCGGGCTGGCCGTGACTTCCGCCCTGACCTCCCTGCTGCCCATGCTGGCCCTGGCTGCCGCCCTGCTCACTTCCAGGCCGCCCTTGACCTCCTTGCTGTTGCCCGTGCTGGCCCTGACCGCCCTGCTGCCCTTCCTTATGATGCTGCTTTTGTCCTTCGCTCTGTTCGTCCTGCTCAAGCTGTTTCTTAGTCGATTCACCTGACATATGTGGTCTCCTTGTGCAGTTCAGATTTTAAGATTTGACGATACGAATAACGAGTGCCGTTCCCATCTGAACATTCTGAATCACTCGATCATGGGAAACTGATTCGCACTCGAGTTGACATTTCATTTCTGGTTATTTCTGGCGGCCGCTGCAGCCGGTGGTCGGCAGGTGGAACCTGAGAGAACTTCCTTGATTGGCTCGAACGGCCCAGGCTGCAACTATCTTTGCGTCAAAAGGCGCTTTAGCCGTACCCAGCGTAGTAGTGCCACGTCCCGTACGCCATACGGTAAACAGAGTAGTTTCTCGGCCGCATCGTTGTAGGCTCATTCCGAAATTTACGATTCCGCGATCCGCGCCATGTTTGCGGCCTGGCGTTGCGGAAATGCCTCGTAATCACTTTCATCTTGCGATTTCGATTGAATTGACGCGCAGATCGCAAAGCCTCGCGCGCGGCGTGCGAGGGCGTTTTCTTGACACGCCTATGGGCGCATGCTAGTTTCACTTCTTTGCTTCATAAGCGAGAATTTTTCCTGTGAGCACGCCTGCAACGGCCGAAACGCGCAAAACCGCACTGAACTCCGTCCATCGGCGGATGGGCGCCAAAATGATGAATTTCGGCGGATGGGATATGCCCGTGGAATATACGGGCATTCTGGCCGAGCACGAAGCGGTGCGCCGGCGCGTAGGCCTGTTCGATGTGAGCCACATGGGCGAAATTGAAATACGCGGGCCGCGCGCGCTCGATTTGGTGCAGCACGTCTCGAGCAACAACGCCGCGAAGCTGGCGATTGGCCAGGCGCAATATTCCGGATTGATGACGCCGCGCGGAACATTTGTCGACGACCTGCTGGTGCATAAAATCTCCGACACGCACTATTTTTTGTGCGTCAACGCCGGCAATCAGGATCGCGACTACGCGCACATTGCCGAGCACAACAAATTCGGTGCGGAAGTTGAGAACGCGGGCGCGCGCTACTCGCAGATCGCCATTCAAGGGCCGCGCGCGTTGGAATTGCTGCAGCGCTTCACGAAAGTAGCGCTCGCGCCGATAACGTATTATTGGTTCGCGTTTGG
Source organism: Candidatus Limnocylindrales bacterium (assembly GCA_035533415.1). GTDB lineage: Bacteria > Acidobacteriota > Terriglobia > Acidiferrales > UBA7541 > DAHUXN01. Next base: position 10,029 of record DATLTU010000042.1, on the reverse strand, counting down.
CGACGTGAGTGGCGTGGACTGCCTGATCGCGCGCACGGGCTACACGGGCGAAGACGGCTTTGAAATTTATTTTTCGCCGGAACACTCCGAGAAAATGTGGAATGCGCTGATGGATGCGGGACAGCCGCTGGGCGTTGCGGCGTGCGGATTGGGCGCGCGAAACACGCTGCGGCTGGAAGCGGGCATGGCGCTCTACGGACACGAAATCGACGACACCACCACGCCGTGGGAAGCGAATCTCGCGTGGATTTGCAAAGTGGATAAGGGCGAATTTCTGGGGCGCGATGTACTGATGCGGCAGAAAGAGATGGGCGTTCAGCGGATTCTGGCGGGATTTGAAATGAACAGCCGGCTGATCGCGCGCGATGGTTACGCGGTTCTCGACGGCACGCGCGAAGTCGGAAGCGTCACCAGCGGGGGCCCCGCGCCATTTCTGAAAAAGAACATCGGCTTCGCGTACGTTCCGCCGAAACTGAGCGCGCCCGGAACGCCCATTGCGATTTCAGTGCGCGGCGAAACGGCTCCGGCGAAAATTGTGCCTGCGCCATTTTATAAGCGGGCGAAGTAAGCAGAGCGCACAGGCTGAGAGCTGCGGCAAGCAGGCCTGTGCCACGCAAGACCTGAAAAAAGGAGACGCGGATGTATCCAGCGGATTTTCGCTATACGAAAGACCATGAATGGATTCAGGTGAGCGGCTCGACGGGCACGGTCGGCATCACCGATTACGCGCAGCACGCGCTGGGCGATGTCGTCTTCGTCCAACTGCCACAAACGGGAGCGAAACTGAAAGCGGGCGCGGTGCTGGGCACGGTGGAATCGGTGAAGGCGGTGAGCGAAGTTTTCAGTCCGGTGAGTGGCGAAGTAACGGAAGTGAATTCGGACCTGACGGACGCGCCGGAAAAAATCAATCAGGACCCGCACCGCTCGGCATGGCTCGTGAAATTGAAAATTGAAAATCCCAAGGACGTGGCCGCGCTGATGGACGCGAAGGCTTATCAGGAATACGTCGCCGAGAAGGAGAAGGAACAGACTGCCTGATGCGCTACCTCCCCAAGAGCCAATCCGAGCGCCAGGAGATGCTTGACGCCGTTGGCGCGAAATCCATCGAAGCACTTTTTGAAACGATTCCTGCAAAATACCGGCTCCGCGAAGCGTTGAAGCTGCCGGGGCCGCTTTCGGAAATGGAGATCATCGATTATTTCAAGGCGCGCGCGGAGGAAACTTCGCGCGGCTACACTTCGTTTCTGGGCGCGGGGGTCTATCAGCACGTGCGCTCGGTGGTGACGGACGCGCTGGTGCAACGCGGCGAATTTTTGACTTCGTACACGCCGTATCAAGCGGAAATTTCGCAGGGCACGCTGCAGGCGATTTTCGAATTCCAGACGCTGATGGCGCAGCTCACGGGCCAGGAAGTGGCGAACGCCTCGATGTACGATGGCTCGACAGCGCTCACGGAATCGGTGCTGATGGCGGAGCGATTGACGCAGCGGCATCGCGTGCTGGTTGCGCGCACGGTGCATCCGGAATACCGGCAGGTGCTCGCCACGTACGCGAAGCATCTCGGAATCGAAGTCGAGGAATTCGGTTTTACGGCTTCCGGGCAGATCGATTTGGCAAGCATTCGCGCGGATGCGCTCGCGGAATCAGCCGCCGTGGTCGTGCAGTCGCCGAATTTTTTCGGCGTCCTCGAAGCGCTCGGGCCCGTCGCGGAAGCCGCGCACGCGCAGGGAGCGCTGCTCATCAATTGCATCACCGAGCCGCTGTCGCTCGGCGTCGTGCGCCCGCCGGAAGCAGCCGACATTGTGGCGCTCGAAGCGCAGAGCTTTGGCGTGCCCTCGAGTTACGGTGGGCCATATGTCGGCGTGATTGCCACGCGCGATAAATTCGTGCGGCAGATGCCCGGACGCCTGGCGGGCGAAACAACCGACGCCGCGGGACGCCGCGGATTTTGCCTGACGCTGGCCACGCGCGAGCAGCACATTCGCCGCGAGAAGGCTACATCGAATATCTGCACGAACGAGGCGCTCTACGCGCTGGTCGTGACCATTCATCTGTGCCTGCTCGGAAAAGAGGGCTTGCGCGAGCTCGCCGCGCAGAATTTGGCGAAGGCGCGCTTCGCGCAGGAGGCGATGAAGGCGATTCCAGGCGTGACGCTTCCCTTCTCCGGCAAGATTTTCAACGAGTTCGTTGTGGAATTTCCGCGGCCGATGAAGCACATCAACGAGAGATTGCTGGCGGAGAAAATCATCGGGCCGCTGGCGCTGGATCGATATTATCCGGAGCAGAACAATCGTGGACTGCTGTGCGTCACGGAAGTGACGCCGCGCGCGGAAATCGAGCGATTGGCCGCAGCGATCAGGAAAATTGTCGCGGCATGAATCGGTGAGTAACGAGGGAACATTGAAAGACAAAAGCGCGAGGGCCGAAACGGAAGCGCCAGGGATCAAAAAGGCGGGAAGGCACGTCAGCCAGAATGAAGGGCTGATTTTCGAGAAATCCGTCACCGGAAAGCGCGGAATCGAATTTCCGCCTCTCGATGTTCCCGCGCTGGACCCCGCGACGGCGCTGGGCGCGGAGTTTGCGCGCGGCGGCGTGGAAGGATTCCCGGAAGTGAGCGAAATCGAAGTGATTCGCCACTTCACGCGCCTGTCGACGTGGAACTACGCAATCGATCTCGGGATGTATCCGCTCGGTTCCTGCACCATGAAATACAATCCGCGCGTGAACGAATTTGTGGCGCGCCTGGAAGGGCTGGCGACGGAGCATCCGTTGCAGCCGGACAAAGTCTCGCAGGGCTGCCTGCGCATCCTGCACGATTTGCAAAAATGCCTGCTGGAAATCACGGGGATGGACGCGGCGTCGCTCGAGCCCGTCGCCGGAGCGCAAGGCGAATTGACGGGCCTGCTGCTGATTCGCGCGTATCTGGAAAGCAAAGGCAATGCGCGCAGGAAAATCCTGATTCCCGATTCGGCGCATGGAACGAATCCCGCGTCGGTCATCATCGCGGGCTACGAAGTCGAAAACATCAAATCGAACGCGCGCGGACAAATCGATATCGAGAACTTCCGCCAGTTCGTCACCGAAGACGTGGCCGCGCTGATGATCACGAATCCCTCGACCATCGGCGTCTACGAGGAAAATATCGCCGAGATTGCCGAGATTTTGCACTCGCGCGGCGCGCTTCTTTATATGGACGGCGCGAACATGAACGCGCTCGCTGGCATTACGCGGCCGGGCGATTTCGGCGTCGATGTGATGCACCTGAATTTGCACAAGACGTTTTCGACGCCGCACGGCGGCGGCGGTCCGGGCGCGGGTCCCGTGATGGTCAAGAAAATCCTCGAGCCATTTTTGCCCGTGCCGGTGGTGACCGAAAAGAACGGCGAGTTCGCGCTCGATTTCAACCGGCCAAAATCCATCGGACGCGTGCGCGCGTATTGCGGGAACTTCGGCGTGCTGCTGCGCGCGCTGGCGTACACGCTGGCCTATGGTCCGGGGATTCGCCAGGCCACCGAAGACGCGGTGCTGAACGCGAACTACATTCGCAAGCATCTCGAGGATGTGTACGACTTGCCTTACAATCTCCCCTCGATGCACGAAGTCGTTTTCAGCGATGCGCGGCAAAAAAGGCACGGCGTGAACACGATGGATATTGCCAAGCGTTTGATCGATTATGGCTTCCATCCCTATACCACGGCGTTTCCGCTGATCGTCTCCGGGGCGCTGATGATCGAGCCGACCGAATCGGAATCGAAAGAGGAATGCGATTTGTTCATCGAGGCCATGCGTTCGATTGCGGCGGAAGCGGAAACGAATCCGGAGCTTGTGAAGACGGCGCCTCACGCGACGCGCGTGGGAAGGCTGGATGAAGTCGCGGCGGCGCGAAAGCCGATCCTTCGCTGGAAACCGCGGCAGCATCTCGACAGCACGCCGCACAAAGTCACGGCAACCGCGGTCCCCACGGCATAATGGTGCGCGATTCTTTGCCCTGGGGAGCTGCGGAAACCGCGCACAAAATCACGGCATCTAAAGACGCAGAGTTACAGGCCCCGTTTTTGTTTTTTATTATGCCGTAGCGCTCTACCGCCGAGGAGGGAGCCCCGCCATGACGCACGAAGAAGCCGCGACCCTCGCCAGTCATCTGCTTGCGAATTTGCAGCGGGAATCCATCATCACGAAAAAAGTGATTGCGGCGTTGCCGGAGGATAAGAGCGGCTACCGCATCCATCCGAAGGCCAGAACGGCGCTGGAACTTGCCTGGCACATCGTGATCATGGAAACTTGGTTTCTCGATTCCATATTTCAGGGGCAGTTCTATGCAGGCGTAAACAGCAAAGTGCCGGAAGAAATCAAGACGGGCGCGGACGTCGCGGCGTGGTACGAAGGGCAGTTTGAGCCGAATTTCAAAAAAGCGTCGAAGCTGAGCGGCGAATATCTGGCGCGGCCCATGTCGTTTCTGCGGAAGTTCGATTATCCCGCGGTGATTTATCTGCAGATGATTCTGTCGCACACGATCCATCATCGCGGGCAGCTCGCCGCGTACCTGCGCGCCATGGGCGCGAAAGTGCCGGCGATTTATGGCGGCAGCCTCGATGAACCGGCGGAAAAATCCGCCGAAGCGTAGACATCATCGCGAACGCGCGAGATGCGTGTAGAATGGCACCGTTTTCGAGGTCAAAAAGGAAATTTCAGTTTAATTCGCTGGAAGGAGATCGCCATGCCGAAGTTCCTTATCGAGCGGGAAATTCCCGGCGCGGGCAAGCTCAGCGCCGCGCAGCTTCAATCTATTTCCCAGAAATCTTGCAGCGTCTTGCGCTCCCTTCCCCAGGTGCAATGGGTCGAGAGCTACGTCACGGACGACAAAATTTATTGCGTCTATATCGCGCCCGATGAACAAGCCGTTCGCGAGCACGCTCGTCAGGGCGGCTTCCCGGCCAATTCCGTTTCCATCATCCGCCGCATGCTCGATCCCACTTCCGCCGAAACTCCCTCGTCGTAATCATCCGGAGTCGGTGATCGATGTGGTCCCGGCGCGTTCCGCCTCGGATCAGCTAATTTCTTCTCTGCGAGTGGCCTGATGCCCGGCGGGACGCAGCGCAGCCGATGGGACTACGGAGATGCGGAAACTCTGTATCTCAGGTTCAATCCATTGGGTCAAGACGAATGGCCATCCGACCCTTGCGAACAGCTAGGAACTCAAACCCGGAGCGAGGAAGAAAGCAGCCAAAAACGCCGCCCGTCCTCGCATCCGCTGTGTAGTTAGCGACGCTGTGACCGTTCTTCACATCGATGACTGAGAAGAAATTGCCTGACGACGATACTCCGCCTTGGATCTTCTTCCCGAACTCTATGATGACGGTACCGTTGCCGCCGTAGCTGATGCCTACAGGCACGGCATTTTGAAACGGCAGTGCGATCGCTGAATGCTGCGACACCTCGCCATTGTCGCGAATCATATAGAGCACCGGGTCGGTGACCGGGCGCACTAGGTATACGCCGCCCGTTTCGTCAGCTGCGACAAACGACAGCTCCACCCCCGGACCATCGCGGTCGAACGGCGCTGCCGAGGACTCACCAGGGCCGCTGGGGAAATGAATCTCGGAAACGAGCCTGCCATCGTGACCAAAAACCCCCGCATACGTCGTGGTCGGGCGACCTGCCCCTTCCAATAGGCCCGCCACGAAGAACTGACCGTTCGAGAATACCGCTAGTTGGTGCGGTACAAAATTGCTGACCGCCAGTTTGGTATCCGATTGATACTTGCCGCCTCGATTGAATTGCACAACCTCGGTATCGCAATGCTGCAGCGCGCAGCGCCTCGACAAGAGATAGACGCGGCCTTGCGCGTCAACCGCAAAGCTGCCAACAAAATCGTACGATTGGCCAAACTTGTTAGCACCTAGCAAGTACTTGTGCGGGCCCGTGACTTCTTCAAGGGAAAATTCTGATCCCTTGGCCCCATTTCGTTTTACTTCCACCACCGGCGCGATATCGTTCGTCGCGCTCACGACCGACACTACCGGCCTTACGTAAAGATTGCCCGCAGAATCGCATTGCACGCTGCCCAAAATCCCGGCATTAGGGCCAGCCCAAGGCGAGGAGACAGACTGGGCCGTCCGCAAGGTCCGCTCTGGAGTAGCCTGTGCAAATGCCGCTGTAGCGCCTGCGCAAGCAAGCGCGGCTGCGATCAGAGCCCGTGATTTAACCGTTCCCTCTCTCATCGACGATCTCCGCCCAATGAAGCAGCCGACCGCGCCGCCGCACCCCTAGAGGGTACCTGCCGCGTCGCGGCAGCAGCACTACAGCCAGCCGAGCCGCCCGTCCGCCCGGGCGAGCCGGTCGCCACGTCGAGGGATAGCCAGGCACCGTCCAGGTCGCGGACAAATACGCGCGAGTACCGCACATAAGCGGACCGACGGCTGGCCGAGGCCGAAGGAGCAGCGCCACAGGGCTCGTTAGGGTAGTAATCCATAACTCCAATGCCTGGGTTACAGCTGCAGTAAAGTATCTGCAGTGCGACACACTGATTAGTGAAGCCGTACGTGCACTGGTGGTAGGAGATAAAACAGAAGGCACCGTTCTTCCCGGGGCACTGGTACCAGCCGCTTGCAACATCTCCGCACTGCGCACGGGCCGAGACGCAGGACATCGTCAGGAGGGCCGATATAAGCATCATCTTTCGCATGGCTAGAACTCCATTGCAACCGAGATTTGGCATTCATATAGGCCATCGCGCGGCATGGAGTCAATAGGGTTGTTTACCTAGGGAGAACCATTTAGTGCTAGTTACTTGCATGGAACTCCCCAGAAGTGGGGCGAGGTGCCGGCCCATACCCTCACGAGGATTGCCTCATCCGCAGGAAAGACCCTTCGCAGCAGCGCTGCTGCTGGTGCGCGCGCTTCGTCTCGGATCAGCTTGCTTCTTCTCTGCGAGTGGCTTGATGCGCGGCGGGGCGCAACGCAGCCGCGGCGCGCGGCGCAGCCTCGACGGCGGCAGTAACAGGCTCGGGAATTTCGCGGCCATGCCCGTCTTCATCCGCGGCGGCGGCAGCGGCCAGCGCCGGTTGCACCGGCTCGACGGTTACCAGCGCGCCTTCGGCTTCCTTCCAGAAGACCAGGCTATTCGTCGCGGAATCCCAATCGACCGAGAGCACGTCGCCGAGCCGGATTTGATCGGTGGCGACCAGACTGGCCAGCGGATAGACAAGATGGCGTTCGATGGCGCGCTTCAGGTGGCGCGCGCCGTATTTGATGTCCGTGCCTTCCTTGAGCAGAAATTCGCGCGCGGGTTGCGTCACGCGGAACAGGAACTTGCCTTTCGCCGTTTCGAGCACCCGTTGCTGCACCATCCCCAGCTCGATATCGAGAATCTGCTCGAGTTGCGTTTCGCGCAGCGGATGGAAGACGATCACTTTGTCGAGACGGTTCATGAATTCGGGCGAGAATTTCCGCTTGGCCGCTTCCTCGGCGGTTCGCTCGATTTTCTGCTCGATCCGCGCCGGCGTGTCCGTCGTGTGCACCGGAGCAAATCCCAACTTGCCGGTGAGAAGTTCGGTGATTTCCGAGCCGCCCAAATTCGATGTGAGGAAAATCATCGCCTGCGACAAATCGACGCGGCGATTGTCACCCAGCGTCAGCGTAGCTTTGTCGAGCATTCCCAGAAGCAATTGCCACAGCGCGTCGGAGGCTTTTTCGATCTCGTCAAACAGAAGAAACGACAGCTTGATCGTTTCCGTGTGAAATTGCGCGAGCGCCTCCTGCGTGATCAGCGGATGCGTCTCGCGATGCCCCAAATATCCCGGAGGCGAGCCGATGAGCTTGGCGATTTCGTGCGAATGCTGAAATTCCGCGCAATCTACCTTGATCACCGCGCGCGGATCTCCGAAGACGACTTCGGCGGTCGCCTCGACCACGCGCGTTTTGCCCGCGCCGGTCGGCCCGAGGAACAAAAGATTTCCCACCGGGCGTCCCGGCGAGTTCAATCCGGCGCGGAACACCTGATAGAGATCCACCACGGCCTGCACCGCTTCCTCCTGGCCCACAATCTTGCGCCGCAACGCGGCTTCGAATTCGCGCGATTCACGGCTGCGCTGCGTTGGGTCCAAATGTTGTGCACGGGTCATGGCTTTTTCCCCTCTACCGGTATTTCCGGCCGCTCTCTGCCGCGCGTGGTTTCACGCGCTCAAATTGTTCGAGCTTGATATCCACCGTGGATCGCAAAAGCCGAAGCTGCGTCACCAGATCCTGCCCGGAATAGTCGCGATCCGGCAGCAGGAGAAGCGGCGGCGAAAGATCCGCCAGATCGAGATTGATCAATCGCAGGGAGTTGAGCAATTGCTTGACATACGGAGACCCCGGATCGAACAGCTCGACGCGGCTGTTCACTTCTTCCCGCAGGCGCGACCAGTCCAATTCCAGCATCGGATGGTTGCGGGACACTTCGCGCACCACATCGTCGGTGATGTGCGGCCGCTCGCCGAGCCGGGCCAGATAAAGCTGCTCGACCTTGCCGCGGCGGCGGACATTGTGAACCAGATAGTAGGAGTTGCCTTTGCGCCGGACGAACGCCACGATCACCCCCCGGAAACCATGCCGTGCCGCGTAGTGTATGCACTGTCCACTACGCTGTCAATGGTATGATGCCCGGTTATCGCGCGGGTTGCATCGTATTGGTAATTAGCAAACCGGAACCAAATCGGGGCGCGAAACGCAGGCATCGAGGCGGAAAAAGCGAGCCGCGCGAATCGGGCGCAGGCCGCTTCTAGTCCATTTGATGCCGGATTTGAGGACAGCACTTCTTTGCGGCGCATTCTCAGTTGTCGAAGACGTCGAACTAAATAGCTGGACGAGATAATTCAATTCGAAAAGGAACAATGAGCGCGTTCGGTACGTTGCAGGCCCGAGATTGCCTTGTAGTGCACCCATCGCGCGACATAAATCTTTCCGCGATCGGTTCCAGATGGCCTCAAACTCGCATCATAAGTTCTGAATCAGACCCCTGTAGGAGATAGCCCAGGCGCGGAGGGTCTGACCGAGGGATCCGATGATCATGAAAGCGCACGTGGTCAGAGCCGTCAAATTCGCTGTAAGCCTGATTTCGTTGGGCTGCCTATTCGTGGCAATCGTGCCAAGTACAGCGCACGCACAGGGAGGGTATCCACCCGGCGGTTACCCGCCGCAAGGCAATTCCCCGCCGAGATATCGGTTCACCTCGGGGTATAAGCTCTTCGAGCCGAAGTATGAGTTTTCGCTGTTCCTGGGCGCTCGTTTCGGCGGCAACGTCGCCATTAACACGCCGGACGTGGACTACCTGCCAATCAGCAGTTCGCTCAATTGGGGATTCAATGCCGGTGTGCGCCTCGTGCCGCACGTTTTTGCCGAATTCATGTGGAACCGGCAAACCACCACGTTGAGCGCCCACGACATTCCCTCGAATACGATCGTGCCGCTAACCAACAACGCGCACCTGGATATGTATCAGGAAAGTCTGCTCTATGAATTCTGGACGCGTTCGCGGCTTCGCCCCTTTGTCGTCGGCGGAATCGGCTTCACGCATTTCGATTCGCACGGAATTTTGTCGTTCAGCAATCGCTTCTCCTATAACCTCGGCGGAGGCGTGAAGTATCTATTGGCTCCGCAGGTGGCCCTTCGCGCCGAAATGCGCTGGTCCCCTTCGCGGACGACGAGTTCAAACACAACCTTCTGCGATCCGTTCTTGGGCTGCTTCGTGACGCGCGTCAGCAATTACGCCCAGCAGGGGCAGGCCAATATCGGGATCGAGTTCCGGTTCTAGGAAACCGTGGCGCTTCTGCGAACAGCGTGCGCGCACCGGCCACACAGTTCTGTTTCCCAAATAGGCGACCCGTCCCGGGGGCTTTGGCAGCCAACTCCTTCCATGAGAAGGCCGGTGAGCGTCAAGACTTTTTTTCATTTTTGTTGTTTTCTTTCTTTTCTTTATTTCTTCTTTTTCCAAATTGCTTCCCTTTGAGCCAAGCCGCCTCTGTCGCCACCCTTCCATCCGCACTCTTT
>DATLTU010000041.1:0-7628 GCA_035533415.1 Candidatus Limnocylindrales bacterium | reverse complement strand
GAGCGGCGAAGCCCTTGTGGCGAACGACGGCTCGAACCTCACGGCCCGTCAGGGCTCAACTCACTGAACCGCCGTATGCGGACCCGCATGTACGGTGGTGTGGCAGGGGAGGACGGGCAACCGTTCCCCCTATGCCGATTTGCGCCATTCGTTCCATGCAGCGAGCGCTTAATGCACCGCGCGCTGCTGAACCGTGTGTTTTGTGGCCAGCGAAAACCTTTGTTCTGGTTCGCCGCCTTCCAGAATGAGCCGCGCAACGTACTCGCCCATGGCCGGGCCATGTTTGAAACCGTGGCCTGAGCCGCCGCCGACGAGCCAGACATTCTCGAAATCTGGGTGATGGTCGATGAGGAAATCCCCGTTGGAAGTATTTTCGTACTGGCAGACGCGCGACTCGACGACGGGGGCATGGCGCAGGGCCGGGAAGCGGCGGCGCAGATAATCGCGGACGAGGCTGAGAGTTTCTCCGGCAACGCGCTCCATCGTGTTCGGATCGGCCGGCGCGCCGTGACGATCGCTCGCGATTTTTACGCCGCGCCCTTCGAGATCCGGCATGCCATACATGTCCTGGCCCACGTCGAGCCACGTCGGAAAATTGCCCGCGGAGTAGCTTTTGTCGCCCGGGGGCACGCCGAAAAAGTAGACTTCCTGGCGCGAGGGAAAAATTCTGTGACCCAGCACGCTGGGGAAAAGTTTTGGCAGCCACGGGCCGCAGGCGAAAATATAGGCGCCCGCGTGCAGTGCTTCGCCGCTCCATGTGGCGAGGGAATCGAGATGGCCGCGTCCGGCGGGCGCTTCCACTTCCGCGATTTGATAGGTTCCGGCGGATTTCTGAAATTCCTCGACAACTTTCCGCACGGCGCGACGCGCCATCAGTACGCCGCTCTGCGGCTCATAAATGCCGAAATCCAGATCGTCGCAAGCGATTTGCGGAAAGCGCTTCTCGATTTCGGCGCGCGCGAGTTTTTTGTGCGCCACGCCAACTTTCGCGAGAGTGGCCAGAGTGTCGGTGGCGATGCGCTCGCCTTCGCGCGCCAGCCAGAGGACGCCGGTGCAATGGAATAATCGCGCGCCAGTTTGCTCGTCGAATTCCTGCCAGAGTTCGAGCGCGCGCTTCGACCAGCGCGTGTAAATTTCGTCCGCGCCGTAGCCCATGCGGATGATTCGCGATTCGCCCGCCGAACTGGCGCGGCTGTTGGCTGCGCCATACGCGTCGGCGAGAAGCACTCTGGCTCCGCCGCGCGCGAGGCGGTACGCCGTCCACGCGCCGAAAACGCCCGCACCGATGACGACGGCGTCATAGGTTTGCGATTCAGTCATGGGAAACAAGCGGGGTGCAAGCGAGCGCGGCGCTCGTCACGCTTAAAATCCTTCCTCGACTAATTTTTCGACGGTCCACTTTTGCGGCAGAGCTTCCGCGCGTTCCTTCATCAGGCTCTCGACGTGCTTCGCCAAAATATCGCATTCGATATTCACGGCATCGCCGACGGCGATTTTACGCAGATTGGTATTCGCATATGTGTGCGGAATGATCGTGAACTCCGCGATCCCATCCTGCCATCGTGCGACGGTCAAACTGATGCCGTCGACGGCGAGCGAGCCTTTTTCCGCGACGTAGCGTCGCAAATCCTCCGGCACGCGCACGGCGATCCACCAGTTATCGCCCTCGGACTTCATTCGCTCGATGCGGCCAACGCCGTCGACATGGCCTTGCACGAAATGCCCGCCCAGACGCGCGCCGGCCGCAAGGGGCAATTCGAGATTCACGGCGCGCCCGGCGAGCGCCGCGCCGAGGGAAGTTCTGCGCAGCGTCTCCGCGGACACATCAGCAGAGAAAGATGTTTTGCCGATTTTTACGGCGGTGAGGCAGCAGCCGTTGACGGCAATGCTCGAGCCGATTTGCAGCTCGGCCGCGATTTTCCTCGCGCTGGCGAGGCTCACCGTGAGCCGGCCGCCTTCGCTGTTGCGTTCGAGCGCGTCAATTTTTCCCAGATGCTCAATGATTCCGGTAAACATCGTGAAAATATCCTTGAACCGCGAGATCGGGGCCGTACTGACGAAACGAAAGATTAAAAAAAGCGGGCGCGCGCCGAAACCACGACGATGGAATCCGCGCCATCGGCACTCCGGCACCCATAATCCTGGGAGCATAAAATAGAACCATTTTGTCGACGAGGTTTGCTTCGAGCAGCGCGCCGTTCAGTTCGCTTCCTGCTTCGACGATCACGCTGAGAATTTCCCGCCGGCCCAATTGGCGCAAAACGGCTCGCAAGTCGACGTGTGCGCCATGCGAGCGCACTTGCACAATTTCGACACCGGCATTTCGCAGCACCTTGGCCTTTGCGGAGTCCGCCGATTGCTTGGTGAAAACGAAAACGTCATTTTGCGCGGATTTCACGATTTCCGATTTTACGGGAAGGCGCAGCTTGGAATCGACAATCACGCGTAGGAGCGGCCTGCGGCGGGGATCTCCGGTGCGGTCGGTCATTCGCGGATTATCGGCAAGCACAGTGCCGATTCCGGTGAGCAGCGCGTCGCTTTCGTGGCGCATGCGCTGCACTTCCTCGCGCGACGCTTTGCCAGTGATCCAGGTGACGCTTCCCGAGCGCGCGGCGATTTGTCCGTCGAGGGTGAGCGCGGTTTTCAAGGTCACGAACGGCCGCTTGGTGCGAATCCACTTCGCGAAGCCCTCGTTGGTCTCCCGGGTATATTTTTTGTACTCGTCCTGCACATATACTTCAATCCCCGCGCGTTTCAGCTGAGCCAGTCCGCGGCCAGCCACCCTGGGATTTGGATCCTTCATGGCAACGAACACGCGCTTCACGCCTGCCCCGATGATTGCCTTCGTGCACGGGCCGGTGCGGCCTGTGTGGCAGCACGGTTCAAGATTGACATACAGCGTGGCGTCTCGCGCTTTTGGCCCGGCCATATTGAGCGCGACAATCTCGGCGTGGTCGCGCCGGTCGTACGCATGAAAGCCTTGCCCGACGATCTCGCCGTCGTTGACGATCACGGCGCCGACGCGCGGGTTCGGGTGCGCCAGCGCGACGCCTTCGCGGGCCAACTCGATGGCTTCCGCCATCCAGTAACTGCCGCTAGGTTGCCGCTCAGTCGAAGAGCGAGTTGACGTAGGTTTGCGCGTCAAAGGGCACCAAGTCGTCTATCTGCTCGCCCGTGCCAACAAAGCGGATGGGCAAGCCGAGTTCGCGCGAAATGGCAATCACGATGCCGCCCTTGGCGGTGCCATCGAGCTTTGTCAGCACGATTCCCGTGACGCCAACGTGACCGGTAAATTCGCGCGCTTGCGTGAGTCCGTTTTGGCCCGTGGTCGCGTCCATCACGAGCAATATGTCGTGCGGCGCGCCGGGAACGAGCTTCGCGGCCGTGCGCTTCATTTTCTCGAGCTCGGCCATCAAATTGGATTTCGTGTGCAGGCGGCCCGCCGTGTCGACAATCACCGCGTCGACATTTTTCGCGCGCGCCGCCGTAAGCCCGTCGAAAACGACGGCAGCCGGGTCCGAGCCGGCTTTTTGCTTTACCAATTCGACGCCAGAGCGCTTGGCCCAGACTTCGAGCTGCTCGATGGCCGCCGCGCGAAACGTGTCCGCGGCGCAGAGCATCACCGTGCGGCCCTCGGCTCGCAATCGGTTCGCGAGCTTGCCGATCGTGGTTGTTTTTCCCGTGCCGTTCACGCCCACGACGAAAATCACGCGTGGCGCGGCGGCTGCGGCGGAATCGCCATTCTGAGGAACGGGCGCGGCTGCCAGAATCGCCACGAGCTGATTTTTCAATTCTTGCTTGAGCGCGGCCGGACCGGCCAGCTTCTGCTCCGTCACCTGCCTGCGCAGCGACGCCAGCACTTCTTTCGTGGTACTGACGCCGATGTCCGCGCTCAGAAGCACCGTTTCGAGCTGCGCGAGCAAGGCGGGATCGACGGGACGGTCGCCCGTCAGCAATTGCTCGACGCGCGCGGATAGCTCGGTGCGCGTTTTCGCGACGGAGTTTTTGAGGCGTTCGAGGAACGACTCAGTTTTCTCGGGTTTGCCGAATAGGGAGATCATGCCGCGTCCGCCGCATCGGCGGAAACGTTCATTCTAGCAGAGGAACGCGGCGCGGCGCTTGTTGCGCGCACTGGCAGACGGTCGAGGAGTGGCGATTCTTATGCTGAACGCGCGGCGCGGGAAAGAAACGAGAAGCCGTTAGCAGTATGTTGAAAAAGACTGAAAACCGTACCCCAGGGGCGGAAGCCCGGACCAAAACCAGGGCTTTATGCCGGGGGCCCTTCGTGCCTCAGGGTAAACTGGAAGCCCCGGCCCACAAAGCGATGGGATTTTTCAACAGAGCGTTAGACGCCGACTTCGACCTCGACGACGGAGGGGCTGAGCTTGAGCTTGCCGACGTCGATGGCGTGCCGGATGGCGCGCACGACGGCGGAATCGAATTTTGTTCCTGCAAGCTGCTGGATGCGGTCCATCGCGTATTCAAGATCCATCGCGGATTGATAGGGGCGGTTGGTGGTGATTGCGTCGAACGTATCCGCGACGGCAATGATGCGCGCCATCATGGGAATTTGATCGCCGACCAGGCCGTAGGGATAGCCCTGGCCGTCCATGCGCTCGTGATGGAGTTCGATCCCCGGCAGCATGTCCCGCAGTTGCGCGACGGGGCGCATGATGTTCGCGCCCTTGACGGGATGCTGCTTCATGAGGGCGAATTCTTCTGCCGTGAGCTTGCCGGGTTTTTTCAAAACGTTGTCGTCCACGCCGATCTTGCCGACGTCATGGAGGAGCGCGGAAATGCGCAGCTTGTCCATGGCATCGGCGTCGAGGCCCATCTCCTGAGCGATGGTGAGCGAATATTTGGCGACGCGGCCCGAATGGCCTCGCGTATAGGGGTCCTTTTCGTCGATGGCCGCCGCGAGCATGCGGATGGAGCCCATGAAAAGTTCGCGGTTCTCGGTCGCGGCCAATTGCAAGCGGTCGACGTACTTCTCGATGTCGTCGGCCATGCCGTTGAACGTTTCGGCCAGCTCGCTGATCTCCGCCGCGCCGTGCACTTCCGCGCGCTCGTGGAATTCGGCGCGCGCAATGGCCCGCGTCGAATGAACCAGCCCCTGAATAGGCCGCGTGATTCCGAGCGCCGAAAGATAGCCGACGAGCAGCGCCAGGAGCGTGACGGCAATGACGAAGCGCAGGGCTTGCGTCGTCAGCTCCTGCACACCGGCATCGACGCGCGCTTTCGCCAGGCTGCGCTGGGCGATGACGCCCCAGTGAAATTCGGGAATGGTGCTGTAGGTGCCGATCATTTCGACCGGCTTCTTATGTTCATCGAGCGTGAACTGGGTGGTTTCGGTGGCGCGCAATGCCGGCGGAAAAGTCTTGAATTGCGCGACCACGGGATTCGAGCTCAGGTCGCGCCCCGGGACCATGTTGACGGTGTCCGGGTGGACGATGATGCGCCCGTCGCCATTGACGACAAACACGGTCCTGTCGCGCACGCTGGCGTCTTTCAGCCACTGCACCACGCGATCGAGCGAGACCACGGCGGCGAGCATTCCCGTGAATTGGCCGCCGGACATCAGCGGCACGGAAATCACGATGGCGGGCCGGTTCTGCTGACCGAGGGCAAACGCGTCGCTGGTATAAGGCAGGCCCTGCACGCTGGCCGTAAACGCGCGCTTCAGCGCCGCGTCCACAAACGGGTCCTGATCGGCGCCCTTGACGCTTTCCGCCGATTCGCCCTTGGCGTCCTTGCCAATTGTGGTGACGTAGAGAATGTCGCGGTTGTTTTGCAGGACATTCTGGAGCATCCGGTTCAGTTGCGGCGCGTGCGTGGCGTCGCTGACATTCTGGATCCAGCCGGTGAGAGCCAGCAACTGCCTTTGGCTTTCGAGCTGCTCGTGGAGGTTGGATTCGAATTGCATAATTTCGCTGGCGACGGAGCGCGTAATCTCCGACTGCTGGACGCGCTCGGTATCCTGCAGCTTGTCCTCGCTGAGGCGCAGCACTTCGCGATGGTAAAGCCAGAGCGGCAGGGCGCTGGTGAGCAGCAGCGCTCCGAGCACAATCCACAAAATGCGCAGGCGGCGCATTCCCGTCGCTTTGAATGGTGTTTGAGGCACGCGTTTGTCCTTGCCTGAAAATCGTAAGCGAGGCTGCACCGGGGGACAACTGGCCGAAAGTACTACCTATTGGCGGATTGGCAACGCGGCCGGGGGAGCTAATTTTAGGTGGCGGAAATGGGCCTGGGTTGCGAGGCGCGTGCCATTGGCCTCTGCGTTCATTCCGCTTTTAGCGGGCGATCCATCAGCTCGCGAATGGCGTCCTGGGGCGAGCGGCCCTCGTACAGCACGGCGTACATCTGTTCGGTGATGGGCATTTCGATGCCGAGACGCAGCGCGAGAGCGCGCGCCGCGGCCGTTGTGCCCACTCCTTCGGCAACCATGCGCGTGGAGGCGAGAATGTCATCGAGTTTTCTTCCGCGGCCGAGTTCCGCGCCGAGGGAACGGTTGCGGCTGAGTTCGCCGGTGCACGTCAGCACGAGATCGCCCATTCCGGCCAGTCCCGCGAGGGTCTCCTTGCGAGCGCCGAAGGCGGTTCCGAGGCGCGTCATTTCCGCCAGGCCGCGCGTGATTAGCGCAGCGATGGTGTTGTGGCCGAGGCCCAGTCCTTCGGCGACGCCGGCGGCGATGGCGATCACGTTTTTCACCGCGCCGCCCAATTCGACGCCGACGACGTCATCGTTGGTGTAGACGCGCAGCGTCGGCCCGGAGAATGCGTCCTGGATTTCGGTGGCGAGCATGCGATCCTTGGACGCGGCGACAATCGCGGTGGGGTCGCCGCGAGCCACTTCGAGCGCAAACGAGGGGCCCGAAATGGCAGCGACGCGCGGCCAGAATTTCGGGGTCAAGACTTGCTCGATGATTTCCGTCATGCGCAGGAGAGTTTCGGGTTCGAGGCCCTTGGTGGCGCTTACGAAGCCCATCATGCGATCCAAGAAGGGAAGCATGTCGGCGTACATCTTGCGCGCATGCGCGGAAGGCATCGCGCCGATGATGATGTCAGCTTCGTTGGCGGCTTGGCCCAGGTCGCCGGTGACTTCTACGCTAGCGGGCACTGTGTACCCGGGCAAAAACGCGGGATTTTTGCGCTCCGCGCGGAGCGATTCGAGCACATCCTGTTCCCGCGCCCACAGAGCAATACGATGCGGCGCGCGGCTGCCGCCGAGCACGATGGCCAGTGCCGTGCCCCATCCCCCCGCGCCGATGATAGCGATTTTCTTCATTTGGCTAGCGTGGTGAGTTGCAAACTTGTTGCATATCTCTTGCGTGCCTCAGGGGTTAAAACCCCCCGTATTTTCAGACGCCTTTGTGTCGGAGCTAAAGCTCCGACCCCCTAAAAACCATGCAACGAACTTCTGACTCAGGACATTAGTTGGCCGATCGTCACTGCTTTTTGCGCGTTAACCGATTTTCCGTTCCCGCCATGAGGCGGCCGATATTCTCCCGGTGCTTGAATATCACCAGCGCACCAACCACGACGCTGGCAAGGGATACAGCCAGAGGCGGCGCGTGTCCGGGCGCGTAAAACACGTAAACCAAAATCGGCAGCGCCGCCGCGGCGACCACC
>DATLTU010000040.1:0-11525 GCA_035533415.1 Candidatus Limnocylindrales bacterium | reverse complement strand
GGACGAGGCCGACGAAAGGCTCGGCGTAAATCACGTAGCTGTGGCCGATGGGAAGCGGCCCCAGCGTGTACGAGCCATCGAAGCGCGGCGGCGGATTCGCGGCGTCGCACGTCCAGCCGCCGAAAGCGGCGGCAACCACGGAGCCGGTTGCGGCGTCGACCGCGACAACTTGTGCGCCGAAAATTCCCGTGACGTATTCGCCGGGCGACGTGGCCGGAAAATCCGCAAGCGCGAAAGGATTCGCGGGCAGGATGCGGCCAGAGATGAAGCCGGTGTCGGTGGCGTCGGCGGGATCGGGATAGAGCATCCGGAGGCCCGCGCGGTCGTCGTCGGCAAGCGGAGCATCGGGCGCGGAGACCGTGGGACGGTCGCCGAAAAACGTGCCGGGCGGCGGCGCGAAAGGGAACATGATCGCGCGCCATACGCCGGAATGATCCAGTCCGAAAACGTGGCCCAGCTCGTGCGCGAGCAGCGATTCCAGATCGTACGCGCCCGGCGCCGTTGCGAGAGCGCCAGCAGTCGCGAACGTTGCGTGGCCGTCGTTGCGGAAGCAAATATCCGCGTCGATGATTTGGCCGGCGAAGACCGAAGGCGGCGCGGAGCCAAAAGTTTGCGCGGGCGCGTTGGCGACGATGACGCGCGTGAACGAGAGCACGCCCGCTGTGAACGCGGCGGAATTTTGATTGAAGCAAATTGTGTTTATGCCGTCGATGTTGGTTTGCAGATCGTTGGAACAGGCGTTCTGCGCGGACGTGCGACCGAGCGGGCCAAGCGCGTTGGGGTACGA
This sequence comes from Candidatus Limnocylindrales bacterium, assembly GCA_035533415.1. Lineage (GTDB taxonomy): Bacteria > Acidobacteriota > Terriglobia > Acidiferrales > UBA7541 > DAHUXN01. Next base: position 10,738 of record DATLTU010000040.1, on the reverse strand, counting down.
GTTCGCGTTAACCAGCGTGCCGGAGACGCCGCTCCATATCGCATAGGTTTGCTGGATCGTGGCTTCGATTTCGTCAAGTTGCGCGGCCGTGCCCTGCGGCGCGACGGTGAGAATCGTGGAGGGATTGATGTTTGGCAGCGACGTGCTCCACTGACGGGCGAGCGGGGGCGCGCCGATGGCGATGTTTTGATGTTGCGGCTGCGGACATCCGCCCGCTGCGGGAACGGTGAAGTCGCGAACGTACGCGCCCGCGCGCGCCGCGCCAGCGAATTGAAACAAGAGCGCGCAAAGCGTGACGAAAACCGTGACCCATCGCCTTTTTGCGTGAAGGAGTGGCGCGTGACGCCTGGTCACCGAAGATCGCCGCGCAACGAAGCGCCAGTAGTCGAGTTTCTTCGCGATCGCGTAGAAAGCCGCGCCGAGGCGCGCGCCGTTTGCGAAATAGTTTTTCTTCACGGAGTCCTCCGTTCAGAAGTTTCCGCCGCGATGACGCGCGCTTTCAATTTCGCGAGCGGCCAGTTGCGAATGCCCGTTGCGCGAAATGCCCGCGCGGATGGATCGAAGCCCGGCGTCGCGCCCGTATCCTGCGTGACGCGCATTTCGCCCGTGCGCGCGTCGCGCCGGATGCGGAACGTGCCTTCGCCCCATCCAGTGATCGAAAGAACGCCCGTGCGCGTGGGTTCGAGGAAGAGGATCGCGTTTTCGCCCGCGCGGAAACGCGGCGCGCCGGGGACGTAGCTGGTCACCGGGCCAACGCTTCCGCCAATCATCCAGACTTGAATGTCGCGCGGCGAAGTTCCTTTCCAATTTTCCAGCACGCGAAATGGCGTGACGCTCCAGATTTCGCCGCCGCGCCAGAGCGTTTGGCTGCCCGTGCATTGCACGTCGACGACGGCCGTGGCGGCGGAAGTAAGCTGCGCAAGAAACAGCCGCGCAAGGGTGGTGGATCGCGCCAGCGGCGCGAGAAAAATTCCAAATACAATCACGCACAAAACGGAAAGCAAGTCTGCGTATGCTGGTTTCATGGCTATTTCACCTCGAGCATGCCGGTGGCGACGGCAACGTCGCCGTTGGGAGTGGTAATGAAAAGTGAGCGGACGCCGGGCGCGGTCTGGCTCGAAAGCGTGAGCGTCAGCTCGATCAAGTTCGGAAACAGGCTGGCCATTGATGCGGTGCTGATGCCGATGTCGCCGGTTTGCGGCGAACTGAATGTATATGTGAAGGTCGGATCGAGAAAATTCCCCTGCACGCAGATGCTCGCGGTCGCGGTGCCGGAAGCGGGCCGCGTGACCTCAAGTGGCGAGGCTTGAATCGTGCACGTCGTGCCATTCGCCGTGACCATATCGACGAATTCGACGTTCACGGGAGATGTTGTCGTACCCGCGGTTGTTTCTTCGGGGACGAGGATGTCTTGGCCAGACGCGAACGGCGAAGCAGCGGTCAGCGAAATTGCGCTGGGGAAATTCGCGGCCGGCAGAATGACAAACGGAACAGGATTTGAGAGCGCGGGCGGCGTTCCCGGATTTTCGACTTCCACCGACAGCGCGCCTGCAGTGGCGACGTCGACGGGTTGCAGCGTGATGGTGCAGCGATTGGGCGTGGGGCAATTCGTGGCGCGGGGAGAATTATCGATGAGCAGTTGCGACGCGCCGCTGCTGGTGCTGGCGAGGAAATTGAGGCCTTGCACCGCGAGCAGAAAACTGTTTTGCGGGCCCGCAACGATGCTCGACGGCAGGATGGTTCCGATCACGGGCGCGGAAGTGAGCGCGACGGTGGCTGTTGCGGCGAGTGGCGGATTCGCGACGCTGGTCGCGGTGATCGCGATGGCGTTCGGCGACGGCGCCACGGCGGGCGCGATGTAGTTCCCGGAATTGTCGATTGATCCGCACGACGCGCCCGAGCAGCCCTGCCCAGGCACGGCGGTCGCGATCGTCCACGTGACGTTTGTGCTGGAAACTCCCGTGATGTTGGCGATGAATTGAAATTGCTGCAATGGCGCGAGGAACGCGTAGAACGGCGCGATGCTCACGCCCGGTTGCGCAACAGGTGCGACGGTGATTAGGGCGCTGCCGCTCTGCGCCGGAGCCGCTTGGCTGGTCGCCGCGAGCGTGATGGTGTTCGGCTGCGGAACGGTTTGAAGAGCAATATAGTCAACGCCAGATTCGTTGCTGGAGGGCGGCGCGCAAGGATTCGACGCTGGCGCGCAGACCTGGCCGACCGTGGAACTGCCGTTGGGAATGCCGTTCACGGTCCACGTCACAGCCGGATTCGTTGTTCCTGTGACCGTCGCCGCGAAGCTCGCGCGCTGGCCAGCAGTGACGGACGCAGACGCGGGCGCGACCGCGACGGAGATGGGAACGTTGTTGACAATCGTGATCGTCGCCGAAGCCGTTTGCGAGCCAGCCGTCGCATCAATCGTCACAGGATTTGTTCCCGGAGCGCTGGCGGGAGCCGTGTACGTGGCCGCGTTTGCGCCGCTGCCCGCAATCGTGCCGAGCGTGGAGTTGCCGCCGGAGACGCCGTCGACGTCCCATGCAATCGCGGTCCCTGCGGCGACGCACAGCGAAGCGGAGAAGGTCTGCGCTGGTGGAGACATTCGCCGACGGCGGCGAAATCGAATTTGCGCTCGCGCACCAAATTGTGACGCTGGCGCTCGCCGATTTCGAGGGATCGGCGGTGCTCGTAGCGGTGACGGCCACGCTGGGCGGCGATGGCGCGGCTGCGGGAGCAGTGTATGTCGCGGAACCGAGCCCAGTGGCCGCGATAGCGCCCAGCGATGAATTTCCGCCGGCTACGCCGTTGACGCTCCAGCTTACGGCGGAACTTGACGTGCCTGCGCCCGTGACTGTCGCGCTGAAATTCGCGGACCCACCGGGCGCAAGGCTCGCGGAGTTGGCAATGTTGACCACGATCCCGCTCTGGATTTGCACGCTGGCCGAACCGCTGGCCGATGGCGCCGGCGCGCTCGTGGCCGTAATCGTGACGCTGGCGGGCGAAGGCAGCGATTGCGGCGCGGTGTAGAGGCCCGAGGATGAAATTGCGCCGACGACACCGTTTCCTCCCGCGATGCCGTTGACGCTCCAGCTTACGGCGCTCGAAGTCGCGCCCGTGACCGCTGCCGTGAACTGTTGCGTTTGCCCGAGAAGCACCGACGCCGTCGCGGGCGCAACTGTGACGCTCACATTGGAGGTCTGTGAATTCGACGACGCAGAGCTCGTGAGGCCGCAGCCGGAAACGAGCGCGACCGTTGCACCGAGCGCGGCGCAAAAAAGCGCGGCCAGGAATCGCCTGTGGCTTTGGCGGCGCAATCGCGGTGACGGTTCACCCGCGACAGAATTATTTTTGCGCCTTCCTCGGCGCGTAAACCGTTTGCGCGAAAAGCGGAACATGTGCCTTCGGCCCTGCTAACGACCAGTTCACGACCCAAGAACAACCTACGAGCGAACGGACTAAAGGCACGAACTGTTCCACATCGGTGCAGACTAGACAGCGGTGAGCGAATGGCAGCGGAGACTTTCCATCTCAATGAAGCCATTGGTGATGCATTACAAAGAATCAGCCCTCAGCGCATCGACCAGTGAAAATAATTCGCCGCAAACTCGCACGGCTGTTTCATAACGGAACTGCGCGCCGGGAATTCTCCCATTTCGAAATTCCAATCATTGGCGCGGGCAGAAAGAGGGAGCAGGGGATGAGAGGAAAAAGTACCGGGAATTCATCCCGGAAAATAATTTTACTTCAGGACAGATAGCAACGCTTCCTTCAATTCCGGATGGCGGAACGGATAGAGGTGCGACTGCAATTTTTGCGGGGCCACGCGCTGGCTCGAAAAAAGCAGCGCGTCCGCCATTTCGCCCAGCGCGAACCGTAGAACCGCGCGCGGCGCGGGAAACAGCGCGGGTCTGTGCAAAACACCGGCGAGCACGCTCGTAAATTCTGAGTTAGTGACGGGATTCGGAGAAACGGCATTGACGGGGCCGCGAAGAGAATCGTTTTTGATGGCGTACTGAATCACGGCGGCAACTTCATCGAGCGTGATCCAGCTCATCCACTGGCGGCCCGTGCCGAGCCTGCCTCCCACGCCCAGCCGAAACGGAACCAAAATGCGCTTCAGCGCGCCGCCCTTCGCGGCAAGAATGATTCCGAAGCGCAGCATCACCGTGCGAATGCCAATCCGCTCGGCTTGCGCGGTTTCAGATTCCCAGTCGCGGCAGATCTGCGCCAGAAAATCGTCGCCGGAAGCGGAGGATTCGGTGAGCGTCTCATCGCCGCGGTCGCCGTAGTAGCCAACCGCGGAGGCGGCCACCAGCACGCGCGGCTTTTGTTTCAGTTGCGCGAGCCCGGCGATCAGGTGGCGCGTTGCGTCCACGCGGCTGCGGCGAAGGATTTGCTTGCGCGCGGGAGTCCACCGGCCCTCCGCGATCGACGCGCCAGCAAGATGCACGACCGCGTCGGCCGCTTCCATGCCTGCAATGTCCATTGACCCTGTCGGCGGCTCCCAGCGGATGTTTTCAGCGGCGGGGCCGGACTGCGAGGGCGAACCGGAACGAACCAGCCGCGCAATCGAGTGTCCCTCGGCGCGCAGTGAATCGATCAGCGCGCTTCCCACAAGCCCCGACGAGCCGGAAATGAGAATTTTCACCACGCGCTCCTTCGCGGCCGCTCCCGAATCAATATCGCCCGCTCATACTTGGTATCCGCCGAGCATATTAACGCTACGGTACGGCGTCATCGGCGGCGCGTCAAGCGCGCGACGGTGTGTGCGCAAGCGTGCAAATTGCGGTCGGAGCTGTTGAGTTGCACAGGAGTAAGAAACAAGATATCCTCTGCCGAGTAAATGACCATCGGTGAGCCTTCTTGCCGTGAAGCGACTGGTCGCATCTTCGTTTAGCGTCGCGCTGCGTGGTGCTGCGATTTTCGCGGCGCTTTGTGTCGCTACTCCTCTCCTGCCTCAGCAAAGAAATGAAATTCGGAGTGTGCCCCTCACTGGCGTGGCAGAAAAAGGCCAGATTCTGGCGGGCCTGCAGGCGCAGAGTTTCCGCGTGAAGTACGGGACGGCGGCAGTGAAAGGCATGACTCTCGACGCGGCTCCGCGAAGAATTGTTCTGCTTCTGGACATGAGCGGCAGCATGCTGAATGAGGAACCGAAAAACTCGAAGTGGCAAAACGCGAGGCAAATGGCAAAGGCATTCCTTGTGCATCTTCCCGCTTCCGATTGGGTATCGCTGTGCCTGTTCGCCACAAACGAGAAGGAGATCGTGCCTTTCACCCACAATCTTAACTCCATTCAAAAAGCAATTGATAACTTGCCGGACCCGGATTCTAAGCCAGTAGAGCGTATATATGGGCGCATGACTTATTTTGGTGACGCGATAGCGGCCATTCTCGCCGCGGACCATGAACCCGCCACGTTCGGCGATTCCATTGTGGTGTTTTCGGACGGCGAATTTGGGAGCGAGGGCAAAGTCGAGATGGGTAAATTACTGCGACCGCTTCTGGCGCGAGGAATGCGCGTGTTTCTGGTGGCTGCGGATCCCCAATTGACAATATCCCGCGGGCTGGCGGTTGGACACACGTCAGTTTTTTCTTCCCTGCTTTTCGACGGAGGCCCAGATAGCCGGGAACTCGCGGAAAGCGAGCAATTGGAGTACTCTGCGGAGTTCGCGCTCGCCACGGGGGGCGTAGCGATTGAAGCGGAGCCGCTAGGCCCATACTCCGACGCATTCAATCCGGACTCGGTGGACAGGATGATGGCAGAAACCGCCCAGCTCGTTCAGAATACCTATCAAGTGGAACTATCGTTCGAAAATCCCCTCCAAAAAAAGCGAAAAATCGACCTCGAATTGGTAGACACGCGAGGAAAGCCAAATCGCAAGATAATGCTGCTCTATCCAAGGAGCCTCGAGCCCGCCAGCAAGGTCGTGCACTGAGTTTCCATTGGTCGTCGCGTTCTCCTGATGGTCTCTTGCAATGCTTCGTTCTTGCATCAGGATAGCTCTGTGCGCCCAGGCGCGATAGAATGCAGCGATGCTGGTGCGGGTGCTGTTCTTTGGACAATTGAAGGAAATCGTGGGGAAGGCGGAGGATGGCTGCGTGGCTCCCGAGGGCTCGCGGCTCGAGGATTTGTTCGCGAGCTATGCTTCGGAATTTCCGCGCCTCGCGGAATTTCGCGATTCGATTGCCGCCGCGATCAATCAAGAATACGCGCCGTGGAATGCGCCGGTGCGCGCGGGAGACGAAGTGGCGTTTCTGCCGCCCGTGAGCGGCGGCCAGCAATCGGACGTTTTCGAGGACATTTACAAAATTGTGCGCGAGCGGATTCCCACCGACGAAATCGTTGCCTCGCTGAAAGCGCCGTCAGACGGCGCCGTGGCCGTTTTCGAAGGCATCGTCCGCAACCATTCCGGCGGGAAGCAAACCCTGTATCTCGAATACGAAGCGTACGAAGCCATGGCTCTGGCGAAGATGTACGAGATCGGCGCGAGAATGCGCGAGCAATTTGCGATTGACCGCCTCGCGCTGGTGCACCGCCTGGGCCGGCTCGAAATAGGCGAAACAAGCGTCCTCATTGCCGTCAGCGCGGCGCATCGCGGCGCGGCACTCGATGCCTGCCGCTACGGCATCGATACACTCAAACGCACGGTGCCGATCTGGAAGAAAGAATATTTCGCCGATGGAGCGGTCTGGGCCGAGGGCGAAAAATATTCCGCGGAAGCCTTTTTGCCCGGAACGTCATCTACACCCTAGATGATTCGACCTGCAAAATTCTGCGCGGCCCTCGCGGCCGCTTATGTTTCGTTTGTGCCCATCGCGAGCGCGCAGTCTCGTGCCCGTAGTCGAGATCGCATCCGCGTGGAGACGGATCTCGTCAGCGTGCCGGCCAGCGTCCTCGACGCGAATGGCAAACCGGTCGCGAATCTGCCCGAGACCGCGTTCAAGGTATACGAGAACGGCGTCGAGCAGAAGATCGCGCGCTTCGAGACGCAGACGAACCGGCCCCTCGAGCTTGCCTTGATGGTGGATTCGAGCCTCAGCACCCTGAAAGACACGAAATTTGAAGACGAAGCGGCGGCGAGGTTCATACGGCTGGTCGTGCGGCCCGGCGATTTGCTTTCCGTTTTCGAATTTTCCGACGACGTATACGAGCTCTCGGATTTTTCCTCCAACGTGCCCCAGCTCGAAGCAGCGGCGGTAAGAATCTCGCCGGGAGCGGGAACCTCGTTGTATGACGCGATTGTGCTCGGTTCGCGGCAGCTCGCCAAGCTGCCGGCGCATCGGCGGCGCGTGATCGTGCTGGTGACGGACGCGGGCGAAACAACGAGCAAGTCTACTTTTGAGATGGCGCGCCACGCGGCGATTCAATCGGGAGCGCTGCTCTACACCATTCTGATCCGTCCCGTGCTAAACGAAAACGGGCGCAATACCGCGGGCGAACACGCCATCGACACCATCATCGACTCGACCGGCGGCGCGATGTATTATCCCGATGCATTGTCGCAACTGAATGACATGTTCGAGAAAATCAGCCGTGAGCTGCGCACGCAGTATTTGCTTAGCTACTATCCCGTGCCCAAGGCCAAGCCAGGAACCTACTGCCGCATCGAAGTCCGGGTGTCCGGTGGGCATTACACATTGCACTACCGCAAAGGGTATTTCGCTGCGGGAACCGCCGAATGAGTCAGGAGGCGCGGAGCCCAGTTCATTTCCTCGATGTCGCGGTCGAGGCCGCTCGAGAAGCCGGCACGATCATCGCCCAGGCCGCCAATCGCCCGAAAAATATCTCGTACAAAGGCGAAGTGGACTTGGTGACCGAGACGGATCACAAATCCGAAGCGGCGATACTCGCGCGCCTGCGTCACCATTTTCCAGCGCACGCGATTGTCGCCGAGGAAGGCGGCGCATCGGGGCCGCAAGCACCGTCGCCGTATAAATGGTACGTGGACCCGCTCGACGGCACGACCAATTTCGCCCACGGCTATCCGATGTTTGCCGTTTCTATCGGCCTGCTCGAAAATAACGAGCCGCTGATTGGCGCGGTCTATAATCCTGTCACCTGCGAAATGTTCACGGCGATACGCAACGAAGGCGCGTACCGCGATGGCGCGCGAATCCGCGTTTCGAGCGTCGCAAAACTTTCAAAGAGTTTGCTCGCGACCGGCTTTCCCAGCCATAAGCGCGTGCAAAATCCGAACATCCATTATTACTGGGAATTTACTCTCCACTCGCACGGCGTTCGCCGCGCCGGTTCGGCGGCCCTGGATTTATGCTCCGTGGCGTGCGGCCAGTTCGAGGGATTCTGGGAGTTTGGCCTCAAGCCGTGGGACACCGCTGCGGGGATGCTGCTGGTGCGCGAAGCGGGCGGCATGGTCACCGATTTTGCGGGTCAGCTCTATCATCCCGGCGATGCGGGAATGCTGGCGTCCAACGGCCTGGTGCATGCGGAGATGCAGGCGCTTGCGGCCAATGTAGCCGCGCAGGCTCCTGCGAACGTCGCAGGCAGCCCCGGGTAGCTTTCCCGCACCTAACCAAGCGGCGGCAATTTAAGCCAGACCGATGTGGCTGGCCTGGCGTACAGATAATCGCTCGCGCACCGCGGCCGAATTGCCGCTTTACTCTCGCGAAGGCCGGGTGTTAGCCTGTTATTTCGCAATCAGAAAACTTCGAATGCCCTTTGCTCACGCATTAGAACAACCTAGACGAAGCCAGACTCTGGCGGAGCCGTGGCACCGCCTGACGGGCCGGTGGCGCAACGGCGGCGTCGAGGAATATTCGCTCGGGCAGTCCCACGGAATGCGCCAGCTCCGGCGGCTGCGCCTGCGCGCGGGAATTGAACTCACCGAGCATCGCATGGGCCTCGAAAATCTTCCCGAGGCGTTTCGCGGTTTCCGCATCGTCCATCTGACCGATCTCCACCACGGCCTTTATTTTCCCGCTGAGGCGCTGGCCGCGGTCGTCGAGCTGACCAATGAACTCGATCCCGATGTCGTCGCCCTCACCGGGGATTTTGTAACCCGCTCGCGCAATTATATTGAGCCGGTCGCGGAGATGTTGAGCGGCCTGCGCGCGCGCTCGGGCGTTTTCGCGGTCCTGGGCAACCACGACTTTCGCGTGGGCGCGGAGGAAATTGGACGCGCGCTCAACCGTCACGGAATCGACGTTCTGCGCAATCGCCACGTCACGCTGCGGCGAAAGGGCCAGAAATGCTATCTGGCCGGCATCGACGATTTGCTCTATCGCGCCGATCTTCCCCGCGCCATGCGCGGCATACCCGCTGGCGCGCCCACCGTGCTCCTTTCGCATAACCCCGGAATCATCGGTGAGGCCGCGCAAATGAAAATCAATTTCGTATTGTCCGGGCACACGCACGGCGGCCAAATCCGGCTGCCCGTGGTCAGCTGCCTCTATGGCCGCTCGGACCGGCAGTTGCGCTACAAAAACGGCCGCGATTCCCTGGGGCCCACGCAAATTTACGTCAGCCGCGGCATCGGCACGGTCGTTCTTCCCGTGCGCTATCGCTGCTCTTCCGAAATTCCTCATTTTGTCCTCGAACCCGGTCGTGGGCACATCCACGAAGATTTCCGGTCACTCGATGCTGGACGCTGGCATTCCGCCCAGCCTGATGCGTGCGCCTTTGCGCGTAGTTGACCTGATCCGCAAAAAACGGGACGGCGGCGAACTCACCCGCGAAGAAATCGCATTCCTTGTCGAAGGCGCGGCGCGCGGAACCGTGCCCGATTACCAGCTCGCGGCCTGGCTGATGGCCGTCGTGTGCCGTGGAATGACGCGCGCGGAAACCGCGTCGCTGACGGAAGCGATGCTGCGCTCCGGCGACGTCGTGGATTTTTCCGATCTGCCTGCCGCAAAAGTGGACAAGCATTCAACCGGCGGCGTCGGCGACAAAACTTCCCTCGTCATCGCGCCGATAGTCGCCGCGGCCGGACTTTTCGTCCCCATGATTAGCGGTCGCGGCCTGGGCCACACGGGTGGCACGCTCGACAAGCTCGAATCCATCCCCGGCTTCCGCGTCGATCTCTCGCTGCAGGAATTTCGCCAGGCGCTTACCGCGTGCGGCTGCGCCCTCGGCGGACAAACGCCCGAAATTGCCCCGGCGGATAAGCGCCTCTACGCGCTCCGCGACGTCACCGGAACGGTCGAAAGCCCGGCGCTGATTTGCGCCTCGATCATGAGCAAAAAGCTCGCGGAAGGAATTGACGCGCTGGTCCTCGACGTCAAGACCGGCGGCGGCGCGTTCATGAAGAAGGAACAAGACGCCATCGCGCTCGCCGAGTTGCTTGTCGACACCGGAACGCGCATGGGCAAGCGCGTCGTGGCGCTGATTACGGACATGAATCAGCCGCTCGGCGGGAAAATCGGCAACGCCCTCGAAGTCGAAGAGTGCCTCGCCGTTCTCAACGGCCGCGGGCCGGAAGATCTGCGCGAGCTGTGCATCGAACTCTCCGCGTGGATGCTCCTCTTGGGTGGCCGCGCCGCGAACGTGGCCGATGGCAGGGTTCTCGCGCAAGAAATGATTGCCAGCGGGCGCGCTCGTGATACATTCCGTCGGGTCATCGAGCAGCAGGGCGGCGATCCGGGCGTGGTGGACCACCCCTCGCGCTTGCCCCGCGCGCGGCATCTCGAAACGCTGCGGAGCAAGCAGAGCGGATTCGTCGCGGAGATTGCCTGCGAACGCGTGGGCGTCGCCAGCGTGGTTCTGGGCGGCGGGCGCGAGAAGCAGGAC